>JANNWA010000357.1:0-12445 GCA_031408275.1 Pseudomonadota bacterium | reverse complement strand
GCACCCCGGTGGGTGCGGGCAGCACCTGGCGCGCCATGGGCTTGGCGATGTCCCAGACCTCGAGGTTGACGATGGTCCAGACGATGACCCGCGCGCCGCCCGGCAGCTTGAGCGGGGGGCGGTCGACGATGGCGGAAAAGGGGATGCGCTCGCGCGGTTGCATGGTCATGGGTGCTCCTGGGGGTGTAAATTCAGGACATTCAGTTTATAAACCCGTCCACTGTAGCCGCTCTGCTGCCAGTTTATGTATCGGTACAGGTACATTCATGTCTGGTGCGCTGCGTATCCCGCTACCGAACGGCAATGCGCTGGAGGGCTTGGGCGGGAGTGAGTATCGGAATGGAGTCGTAGCTCCCGAGCGCAAGCAGGTCCTTGTCGCCGGAGACGATCAAATCCGCTGTGCCAGGATTGAATCGAATTTGGCCCGCCCGATTACTTCGGCCAGTTCTGCGAGCAGTGCCGGACTGCTGACCAGGGTGAGCGCGGAATCGCGTACCCGTTCCAGCAGGGCATGCGGTGCGCCGTGCCAGAGCAGGCCGGAAAGCAGTACGTTGGTGTCAAGTACCGCCCGCACGCTGCTTGCGCTCCGCGCGCGTGGCTTTCACCTCGGCATTGACCTCGTCGATGGACATTGGCTGGATTCCGGCGACCGCCACACGATCGGCGATCGACAGGAGGTCATCGGCAGCCTGCTTGCGGCGCAATGCCTGAACCAGCAGCCGTTCGAGCACCTCGCCTGTCAGCAATCCCGCTTCGCGCGCCGCTTGGGCGGTTGCGTCGGGCAATTCGATCTGGATCGTCGTCATCGTTGCATCTCCTTGACCCGAATGCGTTGCCGGGGCGCCATGTGCTGCGTAAAGAAGAGTATAGCGCCAACAATTCCCCTGGTTTGCCCCAAGGGCGTGCCTGCACAGGCGGACCTATGCAGAAAACATTTTAGGCCGCTCCACCCGCCTTTCGTATCGCCTGCCAGACCCGCTCGCTGGTGGCCGGCATCTGCAGTTCGGTCACGCCCAGCGGCGCGAGCGCATCGAGGATCGCGTTCATCACCGCTGCAAGTGCCCCCACCGTGCCGGCCTCGCCCGCGCCTTTGGCGCCCAGCGGATTGAGCTTGGTCGGCACCGGGTTGCTGCCGACCTCCATGTGGGAGATGTCGCCGGCCCGAGGCATGGCGTAGTCCATGAAGGAGCCGGTGATGAGCTGGCCCGACTCCGGGTCGTAGACGACCCGTTCCATGAGGATCTGCGCGACGCCCTGCACGATGCCGCCGTGCACCTGTCCCTTGAGCGTGAGCGGGTTGATCACGGTGCCGACGTCGTCCACCACTGCGTAGTTCGCAAGCTGCACGACGCCGGTTTCCGGGTCCACCTCGACTTCGCACAGGTGGCAGCTGTTGGGGAAGGTTTCCTGGACCGGCGCGAACGTGCCGTTCTCGATCAGGCCGGGCGGCATCCCGGGCGGGAGCTTGCCCTGCACGAACGCGGCGATGGCCACATCTTTGAGGCCCACGCCGCGGTCGGTGCCGGCGATCGTGAAGCGGCCGGCGGAGAACGTGACGTCCGCTTCGCCGGCCTCGAGCATATGCGCGGCGATCTTGGTGCCCTTGGCGATGATCTTGTCCGCGGCCGCCACCAGCGCGCTGCCGCCGATCGCAACCGACCTTGAGCCGAACGTGCCCGTGCCGTAGGCCACCTGGTCGGTGTCGCCGTCGATGTAACGGAAGTCGGCCGGGGCGAGGCCGAGGCGCTCGCAGGCGATCTGGGTAAAGGTGGTGGCGTGGCCCTGGCCCTGGTCCTTGCTGCCCATGAGCAGCGTGGCCGTGCCGCCGGGCTCGAAGCGGATCTCCGCGTATTCCATGCCGGGCGCGCCGGCGCGCTCGATGGCGTTGGCGATGCCCAGGCCGCGGAGCTTGCCGCGCTTCGCCGTCTCTTCCTTGCGCGCGGCGTAGCCCGCGTGGTCGCCGAGAAGAAGTGCCTGGTCCATCCCCTTTTCGAACTCGCCGCAGTCGTAGGTGAAGGTCAGCGCCGTCTTGTAGGGCATGGCTGAAGGCGGCAGCAGGTTCCTGCGGCGCAGCTCGATGCGGTCCACGCCGAGCTTCGCCGCCGCCTCGTCCACGATCCGCTCGATCACGTAGATGGCCTCGGGGCGGCCCGCGCCGCGGTACGGCCCGGTCGAATTGGTGTTGGAATACGCGCAGCTCACGCGCACATGCGCGGCCCGGAACCCGTACACCCCGACCAGCGAGCCGATGTTCGAAAACGTCGGCGAGAGCTGCCGGTCGGACGAAACGTAGGCGCCGACGTTGCAGACGGTGTGCACGCGCAGCGCGAGGAACCTGCCGTCGGCGTCGAGCGCGAGTTCCGCTTCGCTCACGCAGTCGCGGCTGTGCTCGTCGGCCAGCAGCGCTTCGCTGCGGTCGCAGGCCCACTTGACCGGGCGGCCGAGCTTCTTCGCCAGCCACAGCACGAGCCGGTGCTCGGTGTAGGCCCAGCCCTTGCCGCCGAACGCGCCGCCCACGTTGCCCGACACCACGCGGATGCGGTGCTCGGGGATGCGGAAGACTTCGCGGGACAGCACCTCGCGGATGCGGTGCGGGTACTGCGAGTCGCACTGCAGCGTGTAGCGGTCCTCGCCCCGGTCGTAGCTGCCCAGCGCGCCGCGCGGTTCGATGTACTGGGAGTGCACCCGCGTGATCGTGTAGGCGCCTTTCACCACATGCGCGGCCGAGGCAAACGCCGCATCGGTGGCGGCGCGGTCGCCCGCCTCGTGCACGTTGCACAGGTTGTCTGCGCACTCGTCCCACACGGCGGGGGCGCCGGGGCGCAGCGTCGCGGCGGTATCGGTCACCGAGGCTCGATCGGCGTAGTCGATCACGACGAGGTCGGCCGCATCCCGCGCCTGCATCAGGGTTTCCGCCACCACCGCCACCACTGGATCGCCTACGTGGCGCACGCGGCCCTCGGCGAGGCCCAGATGCGCCTTGGTGAACATCGGCGAGCCGTCCGGGCGCTTGCGCTTGATCGTCACGATGCTGGTGCCGAGGCCCGCCGCCGCGAGGTCGGCGTGGGTGAACACGCCGGCCACGCCGGGCGCCGCAAGGGCGGCTGAGACGTCGATGGCGCGGATGTCGGCGTGCGCGTGCGGCGAGCGTACGTAGACGAGATAAGCCTGGCCCGGCAGGTTCACATCGTTGACGTAGCGGCCCTGGCCGCGGAGCAACCGCGGGTCCTCGAATCGCGATACCGGCTGGCCGATGCCGAACTGTCCCATGCTTGTGGTCCGCCCTTGGAATGGAAAGCGGGGTGGATTCTACCTGCCGCAAGGTTCGATGTGCGGTACCCTTCCACGCTTTCGATCACGGGGTAGCGCGTTGCCGGGCCAATCAAAATCTCCGCGCTGGCTGGGCATCGCCGCCCTCCTGTGCATCTCGGTGGTATTCGGCAGCAACCACGTTGCGGCGCGCTTCGCGTTCGAGCATGGCTCGAACGTGGTCACGGCGGTGGCGTTCCGAGCCACGTTCGCGCTGTTCTTCGTGCTGGCGCTGATGCTCGCAAGCGGCGTGTCGTTCGCGCTGCCGGGAGCGACGCGCCTGCGCGGCGTGTTCATCGGCCTGTGCCTGTTGCTGCAGAGCTATTGCATTTTTTCTGCGGTCGCGCGCATCCCGGTGGCGCTGGCCCTGCTTGCGTTCAACACCTATCCGATCGTGATTGCACTGATCGCTTGGACGGTTGACGGCGAACGGCCCACGCCGCGCGCGCTGGTGGCCATGCCCGTGGCGCTGGCGGGCCTCGCCCTGGCCCTCGACGTGGGCGGCTGGAGCGGCACGGGCGCGACGAACTTCGCCGGCCGCTGGGACGAGATCGGGATCGGTGTGCTGTTCGCGACCGGGGCGTCGTTGTCGTTTTCCGCAGCGCTCTACCTCACTACACGATGGCTCAAGGACGTGGACGGGCGCCTGCGCACGCTGCTGGCAACCGGCACGATCGCCGTCGTGGCGCTCGCCGGCGGAACCATCGCGGGGGCTTTCGTGCCGCCCGCGGACAGTACCGGCTGGATAGCGCTGGTGCTGGTGGGCCTCTTCTACAGCTGCGGCGTCACCAGCCTGTTCGTGGTGCTGCCCAGGCTCGGCGTGGTGAACAATTCTGCAGCCCTGAATTTCGAGCCGGTCGCCGTGCTGGTGATGGGCTGGGTGCTGCTCGGCCAGAGCATGGCGCCGCTGCAGATATTCGGCGCGCTGGTCGTGATCGGAGCAATAGTCGCGCTTTCCACTGGGAAGCGTTAGTCGGGCGTATAGCGCTCGACCCGGTTGCGTCCGGAGTTCTTGGCCTTGTACAGCGCCCGGTCGGCCCGCCCGACGATCGCGTCCAGGCTCTGCCCGTCCGCCGGGAAGCTCGCCAAACCGATGCTGACGGTGGAGACCACCGTCTTGCCGTCGAACACCAGGGGCTTGGTGGCCATGGACTCCCGGATTCGCTCCGCGACATCCGTTGCACCTTCGGCAGGCGTTTCCGGCAACAGCACGACGAATTCGTCGCCGCCATAGCGCGCGGGCACATCGGTGTAGCGCAGTTCCGCCTGGATGCGCTCGGCCAGCTGGCGCAGCAGGCGGTTGCCCGCTTCGTGGCCGTGGTTGTCGTTGACCGCCTTGAGGTTGTCCGAGTCAACCATCAGCACGCTCGCGGACCGCGAATAACGCTGCGCCTGGCCGAAGAGGCGGTCGGCGACGATCGCGAAGCCGCGCGTGTTGTACAGGCCGGTCAGCTCGTCGGTCTCCGACAGGAGCTTGGCCTTGTTCAGGCCGTAGCGGATGTCAGCCGAGAACATGGTCGTGACATAGGCCACCAGCAGCACCGGGCCGAGCTGCGCGGCCAGGCCACCCACGCCGCGCAGCGTGAAAAGCGTCTGCGCGGGGTCGGCGTCGGCCAGCAGCACATGGCAGGCCGCGATCAGCACGACCTCGATCAGCGTCGTGAGCTTGCCGAGCGTGAGCGCGCTGGTGATCACCGCGAGGATGTAGGTGTTGAGCAGCGGGCTCGCGAGCTTGCCCGTGAACCACAGCGACCAGGTGATGAACACGATCATCGCCCAGGTTTCGATGGCGATCTTCCAGCGCGTCTCCCGCTTGTAGAAGTTGGCGTAGCGAAAGCTCATCACGAACGCCGCGTAGAACAGCACGGCGGCCGTGATCGGAACCTCGTCCTCCTTGGCCGGCCCGCCGAACGCGAGGTACAGCAGCACCAGGATCAGCAGCAGCCATTCGATCTCCGCGACCGTGCGCGAGACGCCGCGCAGTTCCTCGAGCTCGATGCTCGGCGGCCGCTCGCGCAGGGGTGCCTGGGGTTGCTGCACCGGGGCGCCTAGCCCCAAACCGCTTTGGCGGTCGCCACCACGTGGCGCATCTTGGCTTCCTGGTCGGCGGGGGTCACCTGGTTGCCGTGTTCGGTGCTGGAGAAGCCGCACTGCGGCGACAGGCACAGCTGCTCGAGCGGGACGTAGTGCGAGGCCTCGTCAATGCGCGTCTTGAGTTCCTCGATGGGCTCGAGCGCCGGGAGCTTGGAGGACACGATGCCCAGCACGATGACCTTGCCTTCGGGCACGAAGCGCAAGGGCGAGAACCCGCCCGAGCGCGCGTCGTCGTACTCGAGGAAGTAGCCGTCGACGGCGAGTTCCTGGAACAGTGCCTTGGCCACCGGCTCGTAGCCGCCCTCGGCCGCCCACGCGCTCTGGAAGTTGCCGCGGCACAGGTGAATGCTGACCTGCAGGCTGTCGGGCTTGCCTGCGATGCAGGCGTTGATGAGCCGGGCGTACTTGCGCGGCAGCTCGTCGGGGTCGTCGCCGCGCTGCCGGGCGCCTTCGCGCATCTTGGGGTCGCAGAGGTACGCGAGGTTCGTGTCGTCGAGCTGCAGGTAGGTGCAGCCGGCCTCCGCCAGGGTCTTGATCTCGTCCTGGTAGCACTTCGCCACGTCGGCGAAGAACTCCTCCATGTCCGGGTAGGCCTCGCGGCTGATCGCGCCGCGCCCGCCGCGGAAATGCAGCATGGTGGGCGAGGGGATCGTGACCTTGGGCGTGCGCGTGGTAACAGATTTCAGGAACTTGAAGTCCTCGAGCTGGATGGGCTTCACGTGTTTGAGTTTGCCCGTGATGTGCAGCACCGGCGGGGCGAAGTCGACCGTGTTGGCCGCGCCCCGGAACTTGATCGCCATGCCCTCGCGCACTTCGACGCCCTGCAGCTGCTCGAGGAAGTCGATGTGGAAATAGGTGCGCCGGAACTCGCCGTCGGTGATGCCCTGCAGGCCCCAGCTTTCCTGCGCCTGGACGATTTCGCGGATCGAGGCGTCCTCGACGGCGCGCAGCGCCGCTGCGTCGATCTCGCCCTTCTTGCGGCGCGCGCGCGCCTCCTGGAGTTCCTTCGGGCGCAGGAAGCTGCCCACGTGGTCGGCCCGGAATGGCGGTCTGGTGCGCTGGGTCATTGTGTATAGTCTCCGCTTCGTTATTTCTTCCCGGCATTTTATGCGAGCCAACCTGATCCCGCTGGGCGTTTTGATGATTGCGGCGGCGGCCTGCGCTCCTGCGTTCGGGCAAGGCTATCCGTCCAAGCCCATCCGGCTGGTGGTCGGCTTTGCGCCCGGCGGCGCGGCCGATGCGGCTTCGCGCGCGATCGGCGATCCCCTGGGCCGCCTTCTCGGGCAATCGATCATCATCGACAACCGGCCGGGTAACGGCTCGAGCCTCGCCGCGGAGATCGTCGCCAAGGCGCCGGCCGACGGCTACACGATGCTGATCGCGAGTCCTTCGAGCCAGTCGGTCAACCCGGTGATCAACAAGAACCTCGGCTACGTGCCGGAGCGCGACTTCATACCGGTCACCAAGGTCACCAGCTCGCCGCTGGTGGTGGTCGTGCATCCGTCGGTCCCGGTGCGCACGATCTCCGAGTTGATCGCCTATGCGAAACAGGCGCCCGGCAAGCTCAATTACGGCTCTTCAGGCAATGGCTCGGCGCCCCACATGGCCGCGGTCCTGTTTTCACGCGTCGCGGGCGTGGAGATGGTGCATGTGCCCTTCAAGGGCGGTGGCCCGGCGGCCCAGTCGCTGCTCGCCGGCGACATCCAGTTGTCCTTCGCCACGCCGCCCTCCGTGCTCCCGCTCGTGCAGGCCAGCCGCCTGCGCGCCTTGGCGATCACCACGCGCGCCGCCTCTGCGTCCATCCCAGGCCTGCCCGGCATGGAGGAGGCCGGGCTGCGCGGCTACGACCTCACGTTCTGGTACGGGTTCTTCGTGCCCACCGGCACGCCGGCCGAAGTGGTCCGCAAGCTGCACACGGCCACCAACCAGGTGCTGCAGCGGCCCGAGCTCAGGCAGCTGATGGCCAAGGAAGGCACCGACGTGGAGGGCTCGAAGTCGCCGGAGGACTTTGCCGCCTTTACGCGCGAGAACGCGAAGCTCTGGCAGCAGCTCGCGCGGGACACCGGGGCGAAGGTGGACTAGAAGACGAGACTGGGCATGTTTGGAAAATACGGAGCCGTGCGTTCCAAGAGATCATCGATCAGGCTCGTTGTTTAACCTATCTCGAAGTGATAGTATAAATCATGCCACGTCGTTCGGATGAACCGGATTCGTCGTTATCCATCCTTCTGGATCTCGACGGAACGAACATCGGGGTCGGGACGCGGCACTGGGTCAAGATCAGGGCTTGGGAAATTGAACCGGATGAGGCGCGGCCGCACGGGATTCGATACGAATTGACCATGCACGACTCCGGCAATCGGCGGATTCTCGGTTTTGACAATGCCCACGCGGTGAAACGCCCGGGTGGGCGCTTTGTCGAACAACCGCGTGCCTACGATCATCGGCACCGCGGACCGAGGGACAGTGGGGTGCCGTATTCGTATGTGAGCGCAGGCAAGCTGGTGGGAGATTTTTGGGAAGCTGTTTTCAAGGCTTTGGAAGAACTGGGAGAAGTACCGTGAGTATTGAAAAATCCATTCGTGTCGGCATCATGCCGTTGAAGAGCGTGCGCGATTACACCCTGACAATCGCCAGGGGCACCCGCAAACGCAAGCAGACCGAACCAAAGATATGGTTTACGTCGATCAAGTCTTTTGCGTCCGTGTTGTCCGACGAGAATCGCGAATTGTTGCGGATCATCCACGACAGCAAACCCCAATCGATTGCTGATCTGGAACTGACGACGGGGCGCAAGGCGAGCAATTTGTCCCGCACTTTGCGCACTATGGCGAATTACGGATTGGTACGATTGGAAGAGGGGTCGCAGGGACGCGGACGGCGTGCCGTGAAACCTGTGGCAGTCGCCCGTTCGGTCAATCTGACGCTGGATATCGGGCTCGGAGACGCCCCTGCGGTCAGACCCGTGGCGCGTGGGCGGACAGAACATATCGTTGCCTGACGGTACCAACGCCCGCACTGCAGCGCTCGATACCTCTACGGCCGCCGGCGGCAATCGCTGGCGCTGAAGCTGTTGGGTCAATGGTAGCAATTTGTCTGGAAACCCGCCACTGGAGCGGACTTTAAGCGAAAAGTGGCAGTAATCTCACTTCTAAAACTTGACCCAGACGAATCCGGGAAGCCAATAGAACCATGACGATAAAGACGATGGACGCCGCCGCTGATGCCGACCCCCCGTTGGTAAAGGAAGCGCGAGTGTGGCGCGACAACGGCTGGACCGCTCGCGTAATCAAGAATGAAGACGATGAGGGCTGGGCTGTCGAGATGATCCTGGACGGAGAAGTAGAGCCGGTGCTGGTTGGACCGTGGACAATGGGGCGTGACAAGAAAAACCCGAAGCCGCTTGATTCTGTCGCATTCAACACCCTGGTCAAGACAGCTTCGGAATTCCGGCTGCGCCAGGAGCAACAACTGCATGCGGCGCACCATCAGAGCGTCACGGTGAATGCGCAATCCGGACAGCTCAGCGTTACGTTGGAAGTCGTTGCCGACGAAGACGATCCCCATGCTCTTCTGCGGGCCCACGATGCCAATAGTGATGTGCTGGCTCAAGTGCGCGTGGGGCCGGGGTTCAAGCTGAGCAGGGCCAGCGCGAGCGCGTGGATCGCGGATGGCTTTCGCAAACCGGGCCCATGAGTGCAGTGCACCCTAAGAAGTTGCTGCTGACCAAATGGACGGCGGTGAAGCCGGTATCCAAGCAGAAGCACTTTCTGGTCACTAAAGTAGTGCTCCCCGAGATCCCCGACGGCAAGATTGAATGGATCGAGATCGAGGCGGTCTACTCCCGGAAGACCAAGCGGATACAGTGGCAGGAACTGCGGGACGAATCGGTCTGGTGCCAAGGCTGGGTAAGGGGCTGCGCCCCCACTTAAACCTCCCCGCTAGCTGCTAGGCTGCTGGTCCCCGCAGCACGATTTTGCCCATGTGCCGGTTCTCTTCCATATAGGCCTTTGCGGCCACCAGCTCGCCGAACTCGAAGACCTTGTCCACAAACGGCCGGATCCGGCCGTCCGTGAGCGCGGGCAGCACGTCGGCGACGAACGCGGTCACGCTGGTGGCTTTCTGTTCCGCGGTGCGCAGCTTGTTCGACACGCCGAAGAGCTGCAGGCGCTTCATGTGCAGCGCCTGGATGTCGATCTTCGCCTCGAGCACGTTGTCGACATAGCCGACGATCGCCATGCGGCCCTCGAAGGCCAGCGCCTTGATGCATTCGGCAAACACGGTGCCGCCGACGTTGTTTAGCGCGAGGTCCGCCCCGTGGCCATCGGTGGCTTTCATGACCGCGTCGCAGAAATCGCCCTTGCGGGTCTCGATGCCCACGTCGAGGCCCAGCGCCTTGAGCTTGGCGAGCTTCTCCGCGGAGCCCGAAGTGCCGATGACCTTCGCGCCGATGGCCTTGGCCAGTTGCAGCGCCGCGACGCCCACGCCGGCCGAGATGCCCGTCACGAGCATCCATTCGTCCTTCCTGAGCTTGCCTTGCCCGATGACCATGTCGTGCGCGGTCATGAAAGCGAGCGGTGCAGCCGCGGCCTCTTCCCACGAAAGGTTCGACGGCATGCGGATCACCTCGCGCCCATCCATGACGGCATAGGCGGAGAACGCGCCCGCGCAGCGACCCATGACTTTGTCGCCGACCTTGTAGCCGGGGACGCCGGGGCCGTGGCTGACCACCTCGCCGGAGACCTCCATGCCGACGGGCTTGGGCGGGGCGCCGGGTTTGTGCAGGCCGTGGCCCGCGATGAACTCGCCCCGGTTCAGGCTCGCGGCGTGCACCCGCACGAGGACCTGGTTGGGGCCCGGCTCGGGAATCGGCGCCTCTGCCAGCGCGACCTCCATGCGGTCGCCCTCGGTGCGGATGGTCCAGGTCTTCATTGTCTTGTCAGTCATTGGCTTTGATCCCCAGTTCGGTGATGAGCTGCCGCCACTTGGCGAGGTCGGCCTTGATGAATTGCGTGAATTGGTCGGGCGTCATGCCGGTCGGCTCGAGGCCCTGGTCGCGCAGCCATTTTTGCATGTCGGGCTGGTTGAGGAAGAAATTGATGTCCGCGGAGATCTTTTCCACGACCGCCTTTGGCGTTCCCGCGGGCGCGAGGATGCCGAACCACGCGCCGCCGTTGAGTTTGGGCACCCCGAGTTCGGGGAAAGTCGGGACGTCCGGCAGCGCCTTGGAACGGGTAGACGCAACGATCGCCAGCGGCCGGACCTTGCCCGCCTTGATCTGCGGCAGGGCCGTGCCGATGGAATTGAAGCCGACGTTGATCTGGCCGCCGAGGAGGTCATTGAGGATCAATGCTTCCCCTTTGTAGGGCACGTGCGTCATCTCGACGCCCATGGTCCGCTTGACGGTCTCGCCGTAAATATGGAACGAAGAGCCGTTGCCAAACGACCCATAGCTGAGGCGCGGGCCGGTCTTCGCCGCCGCGATCACGTCGGCAAAGGTCTTCCAGGGCGAGTCCGCGTGCACCTCCATGATCACTTCGGCCAGCATCGTCTGGGTGACGGGCGCGAAATCCTTCTCCGGGTCGTAGGGCGCCTTCGGGAACAGGACCGGCGCCTGCACGAAGGAAGTGAAAGTGGACAGCAGGGTGTAGCCGTCCGCGGGCTGCTTGGATACGTACTCGGTGCCGATCATGGCCGTGGCGCCGGGTTTGTTCTCCACCACCACCGGCACGCCCCATTTCTGCGACAACTTCTCGGCCAGCAGGCGCGTATAGCGGTCCGGGCTGCTCGCGGGCGGGCTGGGCATGATGAACCTGACCGGCTTGGTGGGCCAGGCCTGGGCATGCGAGAGGGCGGGGAAGAGAAGCGCTGCAGCGAGCGCGAGGGCTTTGAGTTTCATGTCAGGCGGCTACCGGTTGGCGGGCGGAAAAGTGCGGCATGACCTCGGCGGCGAAAAGGTCGACCGAGCGCATCGACTCCTGCAGCGTGAGGTCGCCGAACGCGAAGCGGCACAGCAGGTAGTTCACGCCGCTTTGCTTGATCTCGGAGGCGAGCAGGGCGCGCACCGTTTCGGGCGAACCCACTGCAGCGAGGCCCGCTTTGAACACGGCGTCGAAGTCCTCGGGGAAGGCGGCGAACATGGGCGCGGTGCCGTGCTTTTTCCACAGGTACATGAAGCTCGCGTACCAGCGCGCATAGGCGCGCCGCGCGATGTCCATGGCCTGGCCGTCGGTCTGCGCGATCACGAGGTGGCGCGGGGTGCCCACGAGCGGCATCCTGTCCGCGGGGTTGCCGGCGGCCGCCCATTCGGCGCGGTAGCGGTCGGTGATCTCCCGCACGCGCGCGAGCGGCCCGTTCACCACGGCGTTGACCTTGTTCTGCACGCACCAGGCCACGCCCTCGATATTGCCCACGCCGTACCAGAGCGGCGGATGCGGCTTCTGCACGGGGTGCATCATGATCGGCACGTCGCGGAACGTGAAGTGCGTGCCCTTGTGGGTGAGGACCTCCGTGCCCAGGGCCTTCATCACCACCGCGTAGCTCTCGTGGTACACGGCCTGCGACTGCGCGGCGTCCACGCCGTAGTAGCCCAGCTCGTAGGGCGAGATGCCGCGGCCCACGCCGACCTGGAAGCGCCCGCCGCTCATGTGGTCGAGCATGCAGATTTCCTCGGCGAGGCGCAGCGGGTGGTACAGAGCCAGCGTATAGACCAGCGGCCCGAACAGGATCTTCTTCGTGCGCTGCGCGATGGCCGAGTGAAACACCGAAGGCGACGGGCACATGCCCAGGGGCGTCGCGTGGTGCTCGGCCGTGTGGTAGCAGTGGATGCCGATGCGCTCGTACGCTTCGATCAGCCGCAGGCGGTGCTCGTAGAACTCGCCCAGCGGCAGGCCGCTCGCGTCGAGGTGGTCGAAAACGCCGAATTTTATTGTGGGATTCATCCGGCGATGGTACTTCAGAGCGGCGCTTCGTCCATCAGCGCAATCTGCTCGCGCAGTTCCAGTATGCGATCCTGCCAGTAGCGCGGCGTGTTGAACCAGGG
>JANNWA010000356.1:0-14302 GCA_031408275.1 Pseudomonadota bacterium | reverse complement strand
CGTCGCCCGAAATTTCCACCGTATGCAGCACGGCGAAGAGCGAGTCGCCGTATTCCTCGATCTTCGGGCGCTGGTGGCCGTGGTGGGCGTCCTCCACCGCCAGCGGGTGCAGGCCGAATTCCTCCTGCATCTCCTCAAGCTCGCCCGGTTCGGCGTCCTTGAGTGCGACCCAGACGAAGCAGTCCGGGCGGCCGACGTAGGTGCTGATCTCCTCTTTCGGGATCTCACCCAGTCTTTTCCCGTCCTGGTAGGCAACGCAGTTGATCAGCATGGGCAGGCTCCGCTAGTCGGCGGACGCATCTTAGCAGCGCCACCGCCGGCGCACTCAGCCGCTGCCGGGCTGCGAGGCTGAGTTGGGCTGGTCCGAGACGATGTTCCCGTCCACGAGCTGGATGATGCGGTCGCAGCGCTGCGCCAGGCGCGGGTCGTGCGTGACGATGAGGAAGGTGGTGCCGCTCGTCCTGTTCACTTCGCGCAGCACGTCGAATACCCCGTCGGCGGACTTCGTGTCCAGGTTGCCGGTCGGTTCGTCGGCGAGGACCAGCGCCGGGTCCATGGCAAGCGCGCGGGCCATGGCCACGCGCTGCTGCTGCCCGCCGGAGAGGTCGTTGGCCATGTGGTCCCGCCACGGCGTCAGCCCGACCTTGTCGAGCAGCAGTTCGGCCCGCTCGCGCATCGCGTCGTCCGGGTGGCCGCGCGTGGCAAGGATCGGCATCATCACGTTTTCGACGGCCGTAAAGGCCGGCAGGAGGTAGTGGTACTGGAACACGAAGCCGATGTTGTGGCCGCGCAGGCGCGTGAGTTCGACGTCCCCCAGCACGCCGGCCTCCCGGCCGGTCACGAAAAGGCGCCCGGCCGTCGGGCGGTCGAGCAGGCCGACCAGGTTGAGCAGCGTGCTCTTGCCGCCGCCCGACGGGCCGATCAGCGCGGCGAACTCTCCCTTGCGCAGGCTCAAGTCGATGCCGTGCAGCACCTCGAGTTCGGCCGGGGTGCCGATGCCGTAGGACTTGCGCACGCCTTCGAGCCGCAGTGTCTCGGGCGCCTCAGCCACGGATCGCCACCGCGGGGTCGAGCCGCGCGGCATTGCGCGCCGGCACCACGGCGGCAAGGATGCCGACCAGCGTCGCGCCCGCCGCAGCGGACGCGAACAACTCAGGCTCCATGACGATGATGAACAGAGGCGTCCCGTCGGCATTCAGCGCCACGCTGCGCCACGCCAATAGGAACAGCCAGCCCAGGACGCAGCCGAACACCGACCCGACCAGGCCCATCACGCCGCCCTGCACGAGGAACACCCGCAGCACCTGCTCGCGCGAGGTGCCCATCGCGCGCAGGATGCCGATCTCCTTGGATTTCTGCACGACGGACACCACCAGCACGCTGGCGATGCCGAGCGCTGCGGTGAGTCCGACGAAGAAGCGGATCACCGTGTTCGACAGGCTCTGCGCCGCCATCGCGGTGAAGAACTGGGCGTTGGTCCGGATCCAGCTGTCGGCCTGGAGCCCGGTCTCGGAGTGGATCGTCTGCGCAATCGTTTCTGCCGCGAAGGGCTCGTGGACCTTCACTTCCAGGCTCGAAACGCCGCCCGTGAGGTTGAGCAGGTTCTGCGCCACCCGCAGGCCGATGTAAACCGTGCGCTCGTTCACGCCCTTGTTGCCGAAATCGAACAGGCCGACAACGTTGAGTGTTTCGGCAGCGCCGGAGGCCGTGGTGAGGCGCAGCTTGTCGCCGACGCCGGCGCCGAGGTCCTTCGACAGCTCGATCCCGATCACGATGTCGGAAGCGCCCGCCGGAAGCCGGCCGGCGACGAGCTTTTCCTCCAGGCCGATGACCCTGACGTAGGTTTCCGGCTCGATCCCGGTGATGGTGACGGCCTTGTTCGCGTCACCACGCAGCGCGAAGCCCGGTCCGGACACCACCGGCGTCACCGCGACCACGGAAGGCAGCCGCCCAACCTGCGCGCGCACTTTCTGCCACTGGTCGATCGAACGCAGCTGCTGCGAGCGAGGCTGCACGTTCGCGGCTAACGCGCCAACTTCGTCTCCGCGCTGCGGGCGCGCAACCTGGTCCGGTGGGACGATCACGATCGGCGCCATGTAGTTGAGCGTGCGGCGGATGATGTTCGACTGCAGGCCGGCGACCAGCGCAGACATGAAGACGATCACGCCCACCCCCAGGGCCACGCCGGTGATGATGAGCGTGGTTTGCGCCATGCCCTCGCGCATGAAGCGGAATGCCGCGATCACCTCGAACGGCAGGAAGCGGTTCATTTCGCGGGCGGGGAGGGATGCGGCCGCACGCGTACTCGCTGGCCGGCGGTGACCGGCCCGTTGGTCGCGAGGATCAGCACTTCGCCCGGGGCAATGCCCTCGGCCACCTCGAGACGGCCGTCGCCGCGCAGTCCGATCTTCACCGGGACGTGTTCGGCGCGGCCTCCGCGCATCGCGAGCACCCAGGGCCGTGCGGTCGTGGCATCCCGCACCGCTTCGGTGGGCGCCACCACGGCCTGGCTGCGCCGCCCGACTTCGATGTCGACCGACACGGTCATGTCCTGGCGCAGGTAATCGGGCGGGGCCGGCACGCGCAGGCGCACCTCCACGGACCCGCGCAACGCGTCGACGCCGGGGTTGATGTAGACGAGCTCGGCCGCGAAGCGCCGGCCCGGATAGGCGTCGGCCGAACCCAGCGCCTTCTGGCCGAGCGCGAGCTGGGAGAGGTTGCGCTCATCGATCTGGACGATGACCTGCGTGTCGCCCGCGGGCGCCAGCGCCAGGAGCTCCTTGCCGGGCTGCACCACGTCGCCGGCCTCGACGTTGCGGGAGATCAGCACGCCGTCCACCGGCGCGCGGATCGTAATGTCGAGAAGCCGCGCCTGCGCGACGCGCTCGCCGGCACGCGCCTGCTCCAACGCGGTCGCTGCGAGCGCGAAGTCGCTGCCGCGCGCGGCGTTGCTCTGCGCCTGCAGGCGGGCGGCGCGTGCCTGGCTCTCGGCCACGTCCAGGTTGCGTTGCGCGTCGTCCAGCTGGGACTGGCCGACGAAGCCCTGCGCCTGCAGGCGTTTCGTGCGGTCATGCTGGGCTCGCACCTGGGTGAGCGTCGCCTGGGCCTGCAGCAGCGCCTGCTCCGCCGCGGGGAGGCCGACCTCGCGCAGCTGGCGAATCCTGGCCTCGGCCTGCTCCACGCCGGCCCGCGCCTGGAGCAGCGCCGCGCGCACGTCCTTGTCGTCCAGCAGGATCAGCTCGTCGCCCTTGCGCACGCTCTGGCCCTCGGCGACCGGGATGCGCACCACGCGTCCGGTGACCACCGCGCCAACGTGGACGCGGCGCGGGGACATTGCTCGGCCGCTGGCCACCACGGTCTGCAGCAGGTCTGCTCGCACAGCCTCGACGGTTTCAACGGGCGTGCCGAGGAACACGTTGCGGCCAAGGTACCCTGCGATGCAGAGCGCCGCCAGCACGAACGCGGCGCGCGCCATGCGGCGACGCCGCGATGCGGGCGGTGGTGCGACCGAGGGGGGGGGCGGGCTCACGGGTGGATGCTACAGGCAGGGCCGTATCGGCGGTTGACGCAAATCAATCCGCTTGGCGCCGGACTGCGCGCCGGGGACCGGCAGGGCAGGGGGCGCGGAGTAAAATGCCATCCTTTTACCGGTCGATCCCATGCCCAATACTTCGCTCCATTTGTCCCGCCGCGCGCAAAGCCTCGGCACCGAAAACGCCTTCGTCGTGCTGGCCGAAGTCAATGAACTCGCCCGCAAGGGCAAGGACATCATTTCCTTCTGCATCGGGCAGCCGGACTTCCCCGCGCCGATGCATGTGCAGGAGGCCGGCATCCGTGCGATCCGCGAGGGCAAGCACGGCTATACGCCGTCGGCCGGCATCGACCCGCTGCGCGAAGCCGTGGCGAAGTACATGGCCGGCATGCGCGGCGGCATCCCGATCCGGCCCGAGGACGTGGTGGTGGGTGCGGGCGCGAAGCCCTTTATCGCCTACGCGATCCTCTCGGTCACGGATTACGGTGTCGGCGACGAGGTGATCTACCCGAACCCGGGCTTCCCGATCTACGAATCGCAGATCGTCGCCTGCGGCGCGAAGCCGGTGCCCGTCCACCTGAAGGAATCGCGCAATTTTTCGTTCGATCCGGCGGAACTCGAAAAGCTGATCACTCCGAAGACGAAGCTCCTGATCCTCAATTACCCGCACAACCCGACCGGGGGGTTGCTGTCGAAGTCCGAACTGGAGCAGATCGCCGCGATCCTGAAAAAGCATCCGCAAGTCTGGGTCTATGCCGACGAGATCTACTCGCGCCTCACGTTCGACGGAACCTTCTTCTCGATCGCGCAGGTGCCCGGCATGTACGAGCGCACGATCATTTCCGACGGGGCATCGAAGACCTGGGCCATGACGGGCTGGCGGATCGGGTTCATTTCCAACCCGACCCTCGCGCCGGTGTTCACGCGCTGGGTGACCAACACCGACTCCTGCGCGTCGCAGATTTCGCAGTGGGCCGCGGTCGAGGCGATCAACGGCCCCCAGGACTCAGCCGAACTGATGAAGAAAAGCTTCCTCGGGCGTCGCGACCTCATCGTCGGCCTCCTGAACAAGGTGCCCGGCGTGACCTGCCAGACGCCGCCCGGCGCGTTCTACGCATGGCCCAACGTGACCGAAGCCTGCCGCATGATCGGTGCGAAGGATTCCGAGGAATTCAGGAAGCGCCTGCTGAACGAGGCGGGCGTGGCGGTGCTCGCCGACATCCATTTCGGTTCGCGGGTCCCGGGCGAGGGCCAGCACGTGCGCTTTTCCTACGCCGCGTCCAACGAGATGATCGAGAAGGGCGTGGCGCGCATGGCGGACTTCATCGGCAAGAACACCAAGTGAACGTGCAGTGACTGTCTGGAAGCCGAGCGCCACCGTTGCCGCGGTGGTTGAGCGCGACGGCAAGTTCCTGCTGGTCGAGGAAATCTCGGATGGCCGGCGCGTGCTCAACCAGCCGGCCGGGCACCTCGACCCGGGCGAGTCGCTCATCGAGGCCTGCGTGCGCGAGACGCTGGAGGAAACGGCGCACGCCTTCGAGCCGACCACGCTCGTCGGGATCTATCGCTGGCACTACGCTCCGGCGGACAATACCTTCCTGCGGTTTGCCTTTGCCGGCACCCTGAACGGGTTCGACGCATCGCGCAAGCTGGATGCGGAAATCGTTGCCACGCACTGGCTGTCGCGCGACGAGCTCGCGGCGCGTCCCGAAATGCACCGCTCGCCGCTGGTGATGCGTTGCGTGGACGACTACCTGGCGGGGATGCGCTTTCCGCTGGAAGTGTTCTCGAGGGAGTTCGCCTGACCATGGGCGAGCGGGTCGTCGTCGGCATGTCGGGCGGGGTGGACTCCTCGGTGGCCGCGCTGCTGCTGAAGCGCCAGGGCTTCGACGTGGTCGGCCTGTTCATGAAGAACTGGGAGGACGACGACGACGACGAGTACTGCTCGACCCGGCAGGACCTGATCGACGCTGCGTCGGCCGCCGACGTGATCGGCGTGGACCTCGAGGCGGTGAATTTCGCCGCCGAGTACAAGGACCGCGTGTTCGCGGATTTCCTGCGGGAGTACTCCGCGGGGCGCACACCGAACCCGGACGTGCTGTGCAACGCGGAGATCAAGTTCAAATCTTTCCTGGACCACGCGCTGGACCTCGGGGCGACACGCATCGCGACCGGCCATTACACGCAGGTGCGCGAAACGGTGGTGGACAAGGACGAAGGTGTGAGCAAGTTCGAGTTGCTGCGCGGCGCGGACCCGGCGAAGGACCAAAGCTACTTCCTGCACCGCCTGAACCAGGCGCAGCTGTCGCGCGTCATGTTCCCGGTCGGCCACCTCGAAAAAACCGCGGTGCGGCGCATGGCCGAGGAGGCGTGCCTGCCGAACCACGCCAAGAAGGACTCCACCGGGATCTGCTTCATCGGTGAGCGCCCGTTCCGGGAATTCCTCAACCGCTACCTGCCGAAGGAGCCGGGGCCGATCAGGACGCCCGACGGCAGGCTGGTCGGCCAGCACATCGGCCTCGCGTTCTATACGATCGGGCAGAGGAAGGGCATCGGTATCGGCGGTCGGCAGGGCGGCGACGGCGCCGCATGGTACGTGGCCGGCAAGGACCTGGCCGATAACACGCTGGTTGTCGTGCAGGGGCACGACGACCCGCTGCTGCTGAGGCGCAGGCTCACGGCGCTGGACGCCAGCTGGGTCGCAGGGGAGCCGCCGGCCGAGGGATCGGTACACACGGCCAGGAGCCGCTATCGCCAGGCCGACACCACCTGCCAGGTCACGCGCGTGGAGAACGACGAGTTCTCGCTCGAGTTCGCCGAGCCGCACTGGGCCGTGACGCCCGGGCAGTCGGTGGTTGTCTACGACGGGCCGGTGTGCCTCGGCGGCGGGATCATCGCCTAGCGGCCCTCACCAGATGATGCGCCCGTTCACGAAGGCGCTCTTGGCGAACCGAGCGACCGGGACGATGGCGAGCATGGCGTAGGCCAGCTGGTTGGCGCGAAAGAACGTTGCGCGGACGGCCTCGCGCGAGGCCGGCTTGAGCAGCGGTGCACCGACAAGGGCCTCGGACCAGGCGGACAGGAAGAAGCACGGAACGAGGGCCGCCAGGGCTGCGACATCGCCTTCGCCCGCGTGAGGCTCCGCGATGACATCGAGCCAGCCGAGCAGCCATCCCGCGGCGAACACGGCCAGGGTCACCAGGATTGCAGAGGCGAGGTTGGCGACGCCCGATACCGCCGCCGCGCGCCCGACGGACACCCCGAGCCCGTGCCTCAGTTCGCGCGCCTCGACCGCTATCACCGGAACGAGGAGGAGCCAGGAGTAGGCCGCGAAATTGACGAACAGCAGGGTGCCGTCGTTCACGCCCCCTTTCCCCTGCTATGCCTTGGGGACCGTGTCCGCGAATGCCGGGCGCTCGGAGAGCTTGTCGAAGTGCCGCGCGAGGTTCGGGTACTGGCCGCGCCAGTCGATGTCGGGGAAACGGAATGCCAGCCACCCGAGGGTGCAGCCGAAAGCTATGTCGGCGAGCGTGAAGCCGTTGCCGTGGCACCAGGGTTTTTCGCCGAGTTCGACGGCCATCTCGGACAGGCCCCGCTCGAGCTTGCCTGTCTGGCGCGCGATCCACGCGGCACTTTGCAGTTGCGCTTGCCTCGCCCGCTCGTAGCGGATCAGGATTCCCGCGTCGATCACCCCGTCGGCGAGCGCCTCCCAGCGGCGCACGGCGATGCGGTTGCGGCTTTCTTCCGGGATCAGCCGGCCGATCGGCGAAACGGTGTCGAGGAATTCGGCGATCACGCGCGAGTCGTAGAGGGTCGCGCCATCGTCGAGCACCAGCACCGGCACCTTGCCGAGAGGGTTGTGCGCGATGACCGCGCCGCCGGGAGCCATGACGTCGACTTGCTCGAATGCGCATTCAACGCGCTTCTCCGCAAGGACGATGCGGACTTTGCGCGTGAACGGACTCGGTACCGAGCCTAGGAGTTTCATCGGGGGGTCTTCCAGGGAAATGTTGCAAAGCGATTATAACATCCGGCCCCTGCGGACAGAGGGGGCCGGAAGCTATAATGCCGCTTCGAAAAATATCCGCAGCCCCCGCCATGCCTGGTTCACAAGATTTGACGAAGCTGAATGCCCTTTCCCCCCTCGACGGCCGTTACGCGCGGTCCGTCGACGCGCTGCGCGCGCATTTCAGCGAGTCCGCGCTGATCCGCTACCGCCTCAGGATCGAACTCGAATGGCTGAAAGCGCTCGCCGCCGAGCCCGAGATCGTGGAACTCAAACCGTTCAGCGCGAAGACCGTCGCAGCGCTGGACCGGCTCGCGGATGGGTTCTCGGGCGAGGATGCCGCGGCCATCAAGGCCATCGAGGCCGAGACGAACCACGACGTGAAAGCCATCGAGTACTGGCTCAAGGCGCGCCTCGCGGGCAACAAGGAGGTCGAGCGCTCGCTCGAATTCATCCACTTCGCCTGCACGTCGGAGGACATCAACAACCTGTCCTACGCCCTTATGCTGGCCGAGGCGCGCGAGAATGTGATGCTGCCCAAGCTCGACGAGATGATCGCCAAGCTGCGCACCCTCGCGCACAAGCATGCCGGCCTGGCGATGCTTTCGCGCACCCACGGCCAGCCGGCCAGCCCGACGACGCTCGGCAAGGAAATCGCCAACTTCGTGCACCGCCTGCGGCGTGCGCGCGCCCGGATCGCCGGCGTTTCCGTGCCCGGCAAGATCAACGGCGCGGTCGGCAACTACAACGCGCACCTGGCGGCCTATCCGGGCTTCGGCTGGGAGGGATTCTGCCGCCGCTTTGTAGAGGGCCTGGGGCTGGAATTCAACCCGTATACCACCCAGATAGAGCCGCATGACGCCTGCGCGGAGCTCTTCGACGCCTGGGCCCGCGCGAACACTGTGATCCTCGACCTCGATCGCGACCTGTGGGGCTACATCTCGCTGGGCTATTTCAAGCAGAGGCTCAAGGCGGGAGAGGTGGGTTCCTCCACCATGCCGCACAAGGTCAACCCGATCGACTTCGAGAATTCCGAGGGCAACATCGGCGTGGCGAACGCGCTGCTGCGCCACCTCGCCGACAAACTCCCGGTCTCGCGCTGGCAGCGTGATCTCTCGGACTCGACCGCGCTGCGCAACGTCGGCAACGCGCTCGGCCATACGCTGCTTGCCTACGTCGCGTGCCTGCGCGGCCTCTCCAAGCTCGAGGTAAACCCGGCGCGCCTCGCCGAAGACCTCGACGCCAACTGGGAAGTGCTCGCCGAGCCCGTGCAGCAGGTGATGCGGCGCCACGGCGTGGCGGACGCCTACGAGAAGCTCAAGGACCTCACGCGCGGCAAGGGCATGGATGCGAAGCGCATCGCCGCCTTCATCCGCACGCTGCCGATCCCGGCGGAAGCGAGGAAGCAACTCCTTGCGCTGACGCCCGCACTGTATACGGGCCTCGCCGCGGAACTCGCCCGGCGGATCTGACCTCCCCCTTCCTTTGACGCGCTTCGCAGCGCGCCCCGGCCCATGCTTTACGCAATCACGATTTTCCTGTCGTCGTTCCTGCTGTTCCTCGTGCAGCCGCTGATCGCGCGCCTGATCCTGCCCTGGTTCGGGGGCACGGCCGCGGTCTGGACCACCTGCATGCTGTTCTTCCAGTGCATCCTGCTGGCCGGGTATGCCTACGCGCACGCCACCACGGCGAAACTCGGCCCGCGCGCGCAGGCCATGCTCCACACGGCGCTGCTGGCCGCGGCGGTCGCGACGCTGCCGATCCTGCCCGACGCGTCCTGGAAGCCCGAGGGGGGCGGCGAGCCGATCTCGCGGATCCTGCTGCTGCTCACCGCCACAGTCGGCCTGCCCTACCTGCTGATTTCCTCGACCAGTCCGCTGGTGCAGGCCTGGTTCTCGCGCGCACGGCCCGGCGCGAATCCGTACCGCCTGTTCGCGGTGTCGAACTTCGCCTCGCTCCTCGCACTGGTCGGGTACCCGCTGTTCGTCGAACCGAACCTCACCAACGGCCAGCAGGTCTACGGCTGGTCGTGGATGTTCGCTGCGTTCGCGGTGTTGTGCGCGACGCTCGCCTGGCTGACGGTCAAGGCGCAGCCGGGAGCGATTGCGCATGCGGCGGACGTTGCGGATGCGCCTTCCCCGGGCGGCAAGGACATCGCGCTGTGGCTTGCGCTGTCGGCAACCGGATCGGTCATGCTGCTGGCGGTCACCAACCATATCACCCAGAACATCGCGGCGATCCCGCTGCTCTGGCTCGCGCCACTCACCCTGTACCTTCTCACCTTCATCCTGTGCTTCGAGGGGCAGGGGATGTACCGCCCCCAGTGGTGGTGGTCGTTCGTGCTGGTGTGGATCGGTGCCATGGCCTGGCTGCTGGTCGACCCCGACCACAAATTCGACCTGTACCTGCAACTCGGCGTCTTCCTTTCGGGGCTTTTCGTCGCGTGCATGTTCTGCCACGGCGAGCTGTACCGGCGGCGGCCTGCGAACCGCCATCTGACGGCCTTCTACCTCTGGGTTTCGGTGGGGGGTGCGCTGGGCGGGCTGTTCGTGGCCGTGCTTGCGCCGCTTGCGTTCGTGGCCTATTACGAACTAGGCATCGGGCTGGTCGCCTGCGCGCTGCTCGCCGCGATCGTCTACCGGTCGCTCCATCGCGTGGCACTGTTCGCGAGCCTCGCGACCTTGCTCGGCGCCACGGCCGCGGTCTGCTACGACGGATTCAAGTACCAGGACTACGTGCGCCTGTCGGTGCGCGATTTCTACGGCGTGCTGCGGGTGAAGGAATACGGCACCGAAGGCGAACCGGACCACCTGCGGCGCCTGCTCCACGGCACCATCATGCACGGGGAGCAGTACCTGAACGGGCCTTCGCGGCGCGAGGGCACGACGTACTACCAGCCGACTTCAGGCATCGCCAAGGCCATCGCGGCAAAGCAGTCCGGCGGGCCGGTGCGCGTCGGCGTGATCGGCCTGGGGACGGGCACGCTGGCGGCCTACGGCAGGAAGGGCGACCTGTACCGGTTCTACGACATCAGCCCGGCGGTGGTGGCGATCGCCCGCAGCGAATTCAGGTACCTCGGCGACAGCGAGGCGAAGATCGAGGTTGCGCTGGGCGACGCGCGCCTGACGCTGGAGCGCGAGGCGCCCGCGCAGTTCGACGTGCTGGCGGTCGACGCCTTTTCGAGCGACTCGATCCCCGTGCACCTCATCACGAAGGAGGCCATGTCCGTGTACTTCCGTCACATGAAGCCCGGCGGGATCGTGGCCTTCCATATCTCCAACCGGTTCCTCAACCTCGGGCCGGTGGTGGCGCAGCTCGCCAAGGTCTCGGGCGCCCACGCGGTGAGCGTTTTCGAGACGGGCGACGAGGACAAGACCAAGAGCGACTGGGTGCTGGTGTCGCGCGACCCGAAGGCGTTTGAGGACAAGGTGATCAAGGACGTGTCCGAGCCGGTGGAGGAAAGGCCGGACTGGCGGCTTTGGACGGACGACTACAACAACCTGGTGCAGATACTGAAGTAATGGCGCTGCTCTGGGGCGCTGTGAATTCCCAGGCCGACCAATTCAGGCGAAGGTCCCCGATTCGCAGCCCATCTCTCATGGTTTTGCGAAAGTAAGGCCAGCCCCGCGGGCTGGCCAAGACTTTCACAAAACCATGAGATCCTCGAAAGGCGAAAACCGCCGGGACTAACGAGCAGGCAGGTTACTGCTTAAACCACCGCCCCGTCGTTCTCCTCCCTGCGGTCCTTCTTCACCTTGGCGAACTGGGAGCGGTCGACCTTGAGCCACATCAGCAGCGGGCTCGCGACCAGCACTGATGAGTAGATGCCGAAGCAGATGCCGATGGTGAGCGCCAGCGCGAAGTAGTGCAGCGCGGGGCCGCCGAAGATCAGCATCGTGGTGACCATGATCTGCGTGCTGCCGTGGGTGATGATGGTTCGCGAGATGGTGCCGGTAATCGCGGCGTCGATCACGTCGGGGGTGGAGGCCTTCCTCATCTTGCGGAAGTTCTCCCGCACCCGGTCGAACACGACCACCGACTCGTTGACCGAGTAGCCCAGCACCGCGAGGACGGCGGCGAGCACCGGCAGCGAGAATTCCCACTGGAACAGGGCGAAGAATCCCAGGATGATGACCACGTCGTGCAGGTTGGCGATGATCGCCGACAGGCCGAACTTCCATTCGAAGCGCAGCGCGAGATAGAGCACGATCCCGATCGACACGACGAGCAGCGCCAGCGCGCCGTTCTCGGCCAGCTCCTTGCCGACCTGCGGGCCGACGAATTCCACGCGCCGCAGTTCCGCGTCCTTGTTGTCGGCCTGCAGCGTACCCATGACTTTCTGCGACAGGTCGGCGCTCGACTGACCCTGCACCAGCGGCATGCGGATCAGCACGTCCCGCGAAGAGCCGAAATTCTGCACCGCCGTGTCCTTGAAGCCCGCGCGGTCGAGCGCGCCGCGGATGCGGTCCACGTCGGCCGATTCCTTGTAGCCGATCTCCATGACGGTCCCGCCCGTGAACTCGACGGAGAAATGCAGGCCCTTAGTGGCGAGGAAGGCGACGGCCAGGATGAAGGTCGCCAGCGACACTATGTTGAACAGCAGCGCGTGCCGCATGAACGGGATGGTGCGGCGGATCTTGAAGAATTCCATGATCGTCTATTTCCAGGCGGTGTCGCCGATCGACAGGTGCTGCACCCGCCGCCGGTGACCGTAGATCAGGTTGACGATCGCGCGCGACACCATCACCGACGAGAAGATCGAGGTGAGGATGCCCAGGCAGTGGACCACGGCGAACCCGCGCACCGCGCCGGAGCCGAAGATCAGCAGGGCGAGGCCCGCGATCAGCGTGGTGATGTTCGAGTCGAGGATGGTGCCGAACGCGCGCTCATAGCCCGCGGAGATCGCCGCCTGCGGGGTCGCGCCGCCGCGCACTTCCTCGCGGATCCGCTCGTTGATCAGCACGTTCGCGTCGATCGCCATCCCCAGCGTCAGCGCGATCGCCGCGATTCCCGGAAGCGTCAGCGTGGCCTGCAGGAGCGACAGCAGCGCGACCAGGAAGAGCAGGTTCGCGCCCAGCGCGACCGAGGAGATCAGCCCGAACAGAACGTAGTACGCCGACATGAACGCGACGATCGCGAGGAATCCCCATTTCGTGGAGTTGAAGCCCTTCTCGATGTTGTCCTTGCCCAGGCTCGGGCCGACCGTGCGCTCCTCGATGATTTCCATCGGCGCGGCGAGCGACCCGGCGCGCAGCAGAAGCGCGGTGTCGTTCGCCTCGACGGTGCTCATGCGGCCCGAGATCTGCACCCGGCCGCCGCCGATCTCGGCGCGGATCACCGGCGCAGTCACCACCTCGCCCTTGCCTTTCTCGATCAGCAGGATCGCCATGCGCTTGCCCACGCTTTCGCGGGTGACTTCCTTGAAGATGCGCGCGCCGGTGCCATCGAGCGTGAGGTGCACCGCCGGCTCCTGGGTCTGGTTGTCGAAGCCGGGCTGGGCGTCCGTCAGGCGGTCGCCGGTCAGGACCACGGCCTTCTTCACCAGCAGCGGGGCGCCGTTCCTCTCGACGTAGTATTCGTCGCCGAACGGCACCTCGCCCCTGGCGGCGGCCGCCAGCGTCTCGGGGTTCATCTTCTCCTCGTCCACCATGCGGATTTCCAGGCTCGCGGTGCGCCCGAGGATGTCCTTGGCCTTGGCGGTGTCCTGCACGCCCGGCAGCTGAACCACGATCCGGTCGGCACCCTGTTGCTGGATCACGGGCTCGGCGACGCCCAGCTCGTTGATCCGGTTGTGCAGGGTCGTGATGTTCTGTTTGAGCGCGTAGTCCTGCGTGCGCTTGACGGCCTCCTGCTTGAGCGTGCCCACCAGGCGGAATTCCTCGCCGTCCTGGGACTCGGTGAGCACGAGGTCGGAGATGTTGTCGCTGATCAGGCGCTTGGCTTTTTCGCGCGTGTCGGCGTCGCGAAAGCGCACGCGGACGGTCTGCCCTTCGCGCGCGATGCCCGAATGGCGGATGCCCTTTTCGCGCATCTGGCTGCGCGCGTCGCCGGCCAGGCTGTCCAGGCGCTTGGTGAGCGCTGCCTGCATGTCCACCTGCAGCAGGAAATGCACGCCGCCGCGCAGGTCGAGGCCCAGGTACATGGGCAGGGCGTGGATCGCGGTGAGCCAGTTGGGCGAGGACGAAAGCAGGTTCAGCGCGACCACGTAGGTCGGGTTCGCGGGATCCGGGTTCAGCGCCTGGCTGACGAGGTCCTTGGCCTTCAGCTGCGTATCGGTGTCGGAGAAACGCACCCGGACGCTGTTCACGTCGATCAGGGCCGCCGTATAGGCGACGCCGGATTTCTTCAGCGCGTCCTCCACGCGGGCGAGCGCCGCGGCGTCGATCTTGACGGTCGCCTTGCCGCTGGACACCTGCACGGCCGGCGATTCGCCGTAGAAGTTGGGCAGCGTGTAGAGGAACCCCAGCACCACGGCCAGCGCGATGAGGGCGTACTTCCAGGCGGGGTAGCGGTTCACCGGATTCTGTCCAACGGGCCTACTGGAGCGTCTTCAGCGTGCCCTTGGGGAGCAGCGTCTGCACCGCGGCCTTCTGCACGTTGATCTCCGTGTTGGGGGCGATTTCCAGCGTGATGTAGGCATCGCTGATCTTGCTGATCCTGCCGAGCAGGCCGCCCGCGGTGATGACTTCGTCGCCCTTTTGCAGGCTTTCGATCATGGCCTTGGATTCCTTGGCGCGCTTCATCTGCGGCCGGATCATCAGGAA
>JANNWA010000355.1:0-9294 GCA_031408275.1 Pseudomonadota bacterium | reverse complement strand
CGTGCCCAGGCCGAACGCCAGCATGGTCAGCGCCCCGCCCGCGATGCTGCCCGTGGCCACCGCCGTGGCGAGCATCCCGTAGACGAGGCCGCAGGGCAGCCATCCCCACAGGCTCCCGGCCACCAGCGCGCGCACTGGCGTGTTGGCGGGCAGGAAGCGGGCCGCGTTCGGCTGGATGCGGCGCCAGAGGGGGCCGCCGAGCGCCTCGAGCCTGGCGAGCAGCGGGCTGATGCCGGCCAGGTGCAGGCCGATCAGCACGAGCATGAGGTTGGCGAGCACATAGAACGCGGTCTGCACGCCGGCCACGCTGGCTGCGTAGCCACCGGCGCTGCCGAGCGCGCCTGCGACGGCGCCGGCGAGTGCATAGGCCCCCACCCGGCCCGTGTTGAAGAGCGCGAGCATCGGCAGCGAAGCGCCGCGCGGCCTAGCATGCGGGCCGTGCACGGGACGCACCGCGCCCTGCGAGGAAAACGCAGCCACGATCCCACCGCACATTCCGATGCAATGCACGCCGGACGCAAGCCCGAGCAGGAAGCTTGCGGCGGGCAGCGCGAGCGACGCAGTCATGGACAGTCCGTCCGGCACGGCGCTCAGATGACCTTGGAGTAGAGCGCCCGCTGGCTTTTCTCGCGCAGGTAGCGGTCGAACACCATGCAGATCGCGCGCACGAGCAGCCGGCCGCGCGGGGTGATGGTGATCCACTCCTCGGAAATGTCCACCAGGCCCTCCTTCGTGAACGCTTCGAGGTCGGCGAGCTCGTCCTTGAAGTAGGCCTTGAACTCGATCAGGTAGGCCAGCTCGATCGATTCGACCGACAGGCGGAAATGGCAGATCAGCGCCTGGATGACCGCGCGACGCACGAGGTCGTCCTGGGTGAGCTCGAGGCCGCGGATCACGGGCAGGTGCCCGTAGTCGATCGCGTCGTAGTACTCGTCCAGCGTCTTCGTGTTCTGGTAGTAGGTCGGCCCGACGCGCCCGATCGCGGAGATCCCGAATGCGAGCAGGTCGGTGTCGGCGTAGGTGGAATACCCCTGGAAGTTGCGGTGCAACCGCCCCTGGCGCTGGGCGATGGCGAGGTCGTCGTCGGGCTTGGCGAAGTGGTCCATGCCGATGTACACGTAACCCGCGCCGGTGAGCCGCTCCAGCACCTTGGTGAAGATCTCGAGCTTTTCCTCCGGGCGGGGCATGTCCGCCGCGTTGATGCGGCGCTGCGGCTTGAAGACCGTGGGCAGGTGCGCGTAGTTGTAGAGCGCGATCCGGTCGGGCGAGATGTCGATCACGCGCTCGAGGGTGGTCTCGAAGCTGGCGAGGCTCTGCTTGGGCAGGCCGTAGATCAGGTCGAGGTTCACCGAGCGAAAGCCGTTGGCGCGGGCCTCGTCGATCGCGCGACGGGTTTCCTCCTCGCTCTGGATGCGGTTCACGGCCTTCTGCACGACCGGGTCGAAGTCCTGCACGCCGACCGACACCCGGTTGAACCCCAGGCCGGCCAGGAACGCCATGGTCCCGCTCTCGACCTTGCGCGGATCGATCTCGATCGAATACTCCGCGTTGGGCACCGGCCGGAAATGCCGGTGAAGCTCGCCCATCAGTTCCTGCATCTCGGCGCGCGTGAGGAACGTGGGCGTGCCCCCGCCCCAGTGCATCTGGCAGATGGAGCGATCCTCGCCGAGCAGCTCGTCGTACAGGGCCATCTCCCGGGCGAGGTACTTGATATACTTTGCCGACCGGCCATGATCCTTCGTCACTACCTTGTTGCACGCGCAGTAGTAGCAGATTGTGTTGCAGAACGGCAGGTGCACGTACACCGACAGCGGCTGCTTGACCCCGCCGACGTTGCGCTTGGCGAGCCACTCGCGGGCCTGGGTTTCGCCGAACCCCTCGATAAATCGGTCGGCGGTAGGGTAGGACGTATAGCGCGGGCCGCTGAAGTCGTATTTCCGGATCAGGTCCGGGTCTACCACCAGGTCGCTCGAGGCGCAGGTCATGTTCATCGTGTCGGTCCGTATTCGGCGTTCACTATGCCACCGCGCGTCCGGACGGCCTTGACCTGCGTCAAACCGCACCGAGGCAGGATCCGCGGGGTCAATTTCCAATGAGCAGGCGTGTTTACCTGCGGGTCGGAGCGGGCGTCGTCGCCGGGACCCTGCTGCTCGTCCTGAACATGGCCGCGCTGATGCGGGGATGGGGTCATCCGGAAATCTTCATCCCCGCGATCGCGGTCGACACGGGCGCACTAGCGCTGACCTTCTGGCTCGCCTGGCGGCGCGCAGGCGCCCAGCAGGAAAAAACCGAACGGGTGCAGGCAGCCCTCGAGGACACGGAAGCGCGTTACTCCGCGATCCTGGAGTCGGCGATGGACGCGGTGATCACGGTCGACGAATCCCAGCGCATCATCGTGTTCAACAAGGCGGCCGAAACCGTGCTGGGATGCTCCCGCGGCGCGGCCCTCGGCGCCCCGCTCGAGCGGTTCCTGCCGGAGCGTTTTCGCCACGCACACCGGGGCCATGTGGAGACATTCGGCAGCGTCGGCGTGACCAACCGGCGCATGGGCGACACCACGGTGCTGTGGGCGCTGCGAGCCGATGGCGTGGAGATCCCGATCGAGGCGTCGATCTCGCAGACCACCGCCGAGGGCCGGCGCCTCTTCACCGTGATCCTGCGCGACATTTCGCGGCGCAAGGACGCCGAGGACGCGCTGCGCCATTCGCAGGCCGAGCTGCGCGAGCTTTCCGCGCAGGTGCTGCAGGCCCGCGAGGACGAGAAGACGCACATCGCGCGCGAGCTGCACGACGAGCTCGGCCAGCAGCTCACGGCGCTCAAGATGGACCTCGCCTGGGCGCGCGAGCGGCTCGCCTCAGGGCATACCGAGGTCGCCGAGAAGCTCGCGCGCATGAACGCGACGCTCGATTCGACCGTGGCCGCGACCCGCCGGATCTCGGCCGACCTGCGCCCGCTGATGCTGGACGACCTCGGCCTCGCCGAGGCCGCCGAATGGCTGGTGGAGGATTTCGCCCAGCGCACCGGCATCGCCTGCGACCTCGAACTCGAGGACCCCGAGGCGGTGTCGGCACTGGGCAGCCTCACGGCAACCGCGCTGTACCGCATGCTGCAGGAATCGCTCACCAATGCGGCGCGCCACTCGCAGGCGGAGCATGTGCACGTCGAACTGCGCATCGAGGCTGGTCACGTCGTCCTGCGCGTGGAGGACGACGGACGCGGCATTACCGACGAGGACCGCAAGAAGGCGCGTTCCTTCGGCCTCAAGGGCCTGCGCGAGCGCGCCCATTACCTGGGCGGCACCGCCGAGATCGCGCCCGCGCCCCACGGCGGGACGCGGGTGTCGGTGCACGTCCCCACCAAAGACATCGCAGCCGAGCCGAGCGCCGCATGATCCGCATCCTGATCGCCGACGACCACACGCTGGTGCGCGACGGGCTCAAGCAGATCCTGTCCGCCACGCCCGGCCTGGTTGTGGCCGCCGAAGCCGTGGACGGCGACGAGGCCCTGGCAAAGGTGCGCGCGGAGGAATTCGACCTCGCGCTGCTGGACCTGTCGATGCCGGGGCTGTCGGGCATCGACCTGATCAAGCGCCTCAAGCTGGAAAAGTCCAAGCTGAGGATCCTGGTGCTGTCGATGCACGGGGAGCAGCAGTACGCGGTGCGCGCTTTCAAGGCGGGCGCTTCGGGCTATCTCACCAAGGACAGCGCATCCGGCCAGCTAGTGGCGGCGATCCAGAAGATTGCAGCAGGCGGCCTCTACATCAGCGCGGCGGCCGCGGAGCAGCTGGCCATGGGCGCCATGGGCAAACCTGGCGAGCTGCCCCACCGCACACTGTCGGACCGGGAGTTCGAGGTGTTCCGCCTGCTGGTCGCCGGCACGTCGGTGACCGACATCGCCGACGGCCTGCACCTGTCGGTCAAGACCGTCAGCACGCACAAGACTCGGATCCTGCAGAAGATGGGCATGGCGAGCACCGCCGAGCTCGTGCGCTACGCCCTGGAGCACAAGCTCCTGGACGAAGGCAGCGCCGGGTAGGACGATTCCTACCCCCCTTTTCGGCGCTTTCCCACCCCCGTTTTAAGGTTCCGCCGATGGTTCGGCAGGGTGCCGGACGGCACACTGCGGGCATGGGATACGCAGCCGCAGCCGCAGAGGAGTTCAGGGTCTTCCTGGTCGAAGACTCCGCCGAGATCCGGGAACGGCTGCTGGCCCTCTTCGCCTCGGTCGAAGGCGCGCGCACCGTCGGATACGCCGATGGCGCCGACGCCGCGATCCACGACATCCTCGCCGACCGCCCGCACGCCGTGGTGCTCGACGTAAGCCTCGCCCAGGGCAGCGGGATCGACGTCCTGCGCGCGCTCCAGGCGCAGGCCCCGGAGATCGACGTCTACATGCTCACCAATTTCGCCACACCCCAGTATCGCCGCCTGTGCGAGCGCCTGGGCGCAAAAGGGTTCTTCGACAAGAGCACCGAGTTCACCCTGGTCCGTGATGCGATCGCGGCGCGCTCGGTTTCGCATTCGTATCACTAGGTCCGCAAGGGAGCCAGCCATGCAAGCCCTCGTCGCTTTCAGGAAAAAAGAAAAAGAAGTCTTGTCCCACACTACCTGCATGCCGGGCGTGCGCAAATTCGAGGTCACCTGCTCGAGCTGCAACCTGAGGGAGCTGTGCCTGCCTGAGGCGCTGTCGGCCGAAGAGATGCTGCGGGTCGAAAACCTCGTCTATGCGCGCCGCAAGGTCAAGCGCGGCGAGACCCTCTTCCACGCGGGCGACGCGTTCCACTCGGTCTACGCGGTGCGCGTCGGTTTCTTCAAGACCGCCCTGCTGCATGACGACGGCCGCGAGCAGGTCACCGGCTTCCAGATGCCCGGCGAACTGCTCGGCCTGGACGGCATCGGCGCCGGGCTGTATTCGTCCAACGCGGTGGCGCTCGAGGACTGCGAGGTGTGCGTGCTGCCCTTCGGCCTGATCGAGGAAATCGGCCGCGAGATACCGGCGCTGCAGCGCCACCTGCACTGCGTGCTCTCGCGCGAGATCGTACGCGACCACGGCGTGATGATGCTGCTGGGGAGCATGCGCGCGGAAGAGCGGCTCGCCGCTTTCCTGCTCAACCTCTCCAAGCGCTCGACGCGCCGCGGCTGGTCGGCCTCCGACTTCAACCTGCGCATGACGCGGGAAGAGATCGGCAGCTACCTCGGCCTCAAGCTCGAAACGGTGAGCCGGCTGTTCTCCAAGTTCCAGGACGACGGGCTGATGGAGGTCAACCAGAAGCACGTGCGCATCGCCGACATCGCCGGCCTGGAGCGGATCCTGAGCACCCGGCACTGCACATAAAAGTGCAACATTCAAAGTAAGACTGCTCTGTTGGGTGCGGGCTGCAGGCCAGTCTGCATGCCTGTTTTAGAAAACTAAGCCGGCAGAGCGGCGTGCTCCAAGTACTCGGGCACGGCGCATTCCCAGCCGAGCGACTCGACGATGCGGCGCCGCATCTCGTCGGCCGCGGCCGGTTCCCCGTGGGTGATGAAAGTCCGCTTCGGCGGCCGGGAGAAACCCCGCAGCCAGTCGAGGATCTCCGCGTAGTCGGCGTGCGCCGACAGGGAATCGAGGTTGCGGACCTCCGCCCGCACCGGAACGTACTCCCCGTGGATCTTGACCGCTTCCGCCCCGCCCACCAGCGTTGCCCCCCGGGTGCCGGCCGCCTGGAACCCGGCGAACAGGATCAGGTTGCGCGGATCCGGGGCGAACGCCTGCAGGTGGTGCAGGACGCGCCCGCCGGTTGCCATGCCGCTGGCGGAGACGATGATCATCGGCCCGCCGCGCAGGTTCAGCGCTTTTGATTCCTCGGGCGTGTTGACCATTTTCGCCACGCGGCACGCCGCCTCGCACTCCTCCTCGGTCAGGCGGTGCTCCGCGCGGTACTGCCGGAATATGCGCGTCGCATCGATCGCCATCGGGCTGTTCAGGTAGATGGGGATGCCCTCGAGCAGCCCCCGCGCCCGGATGCGCGCGAGGAAATGCAGCAGCGTCTGGGTCCGGCCGACCGCGAATGCCGGAATGACGACCACGCCTTTGCGCTCGATTGCGCGCTTGAGGTGCGCGGCCAGTTCCTGCTCCGGGTCGGTATCGGCATGCCGGCGGTTGCCGTAGGTGGACTCGACCACGAGATAGTCGGCTTCGGCCACCCGGGCCGGCGGCCGCATGACCGGATCGTCCGGCCTGCCGAGGTCGCCTGAGAACACGATGCGCCGCCCGGCCGCTTCGGCGACCACGACGGCCGCGCCGAGGATGTGCCCGGCGGGCAGGAAGCGGATCCGGACGCCGCCGTCGATCTCGCGCGGCTTGTCGAAATCGACCGGGGTGATGTGCTTGAGCGCAGTCAGCGCGTCTTCGACGGTATAGAGGGGCAGCGCGGGCTTGTGCCTGGCAAAGCCGTGCGCGTTGGCAAACCGCGCCTGCTCTTCCTGCAGGTGCCCCGAGTCCGGCAGCAGGATCTTGCACAGGTCGAAGGTCGCGCGCGTGCAGTAGACGTGGCCGCGAAAACCGTTGCGGACCAGCACGGGCAGGTAGCCGCTGTGGTCGAGGTGCGCATGCGTGACCACGACCGCGCCGATCCCGGCCGCCGGCACCGGCAGCGGCAGCCAGTTGCGCAGCCGGAGGGTCTTCACGCCCTGGAACAGGCCGCAGTCGAAGAGCACCGGCCGCCCCGCGCCACGCAGCAGGGTCCTGGAACCGGTGACCGTGCCCGTCGCGCCGAGGAAGGCCAGTTCCATCGCGCCAGCCCCGGCCGGCTCCCCCGGTGTCAGCGGAAGACCAGCACCGGTATGGTCGAGTGCGACAGCACCTTCTGGGTGACGCTGCCGACGATCAGGCCCGTCAGGCCGCGATGGCCGTGCGAGGCCATGAAGATGATGTCGCAGCCGACGTCGCGCGCCGCCTCGATGATCCCCTCGTGGGGCTGGGTGATCTTGCTGATCTTCCAGTCGTAGGCCACGCCCGCCGCCTTGGCCGCAGCGGCCGGTTCGGCCGCGTACTTCTCGGCCGCCTCGTTCGAGCGCTTCTCGAACTCCGCGATCAGGTCCTTGGTGAGGTGCGCGCCGGCATGATGCATGTTCATGTCTTCGATCGCGTAGTAGCCGGTCACCCTGGCGCCGACTTCCGCGGCGAACGTGATCGCCGCCTGGACCGCCTTCGCGGCGAGGGGCGAGCCGTCAGTGGGAACGAGAATATGCTTGTACATGGCGACTCCTAGTCATGATTGTTTTGGCACTTTCATTGGACAACACCCGGATGCCCCGGCGCTTGATCTGGATCACTCCACAATGCGATATTGAGACTGATTCAGGTTTTCGGCAACGCCTGCCCACCTGCCAGGGAGCGGCTGGCCTCGAGCCACTGGCTGTAGGCGCGTTCGACCATCTCGAGCATCGCCCCCTTCGAGGTGTCGATGTCCACGGCCGCACCGGGCGCACCCGCCGCCTTCTGCTGGTCCAGCAGGCACTTGAGCAGGTTGGCGTTGGTTTCCAGGCCGGTCTCGAACAGGATGCGCCAGTACGATGCCGCCTGCTCCACGTTGCGCTGCATCCACTGGGCCTCTGTGCCCAGCAGTGCGCCGGGGTCGCCGGCCTTCGAGACGGCCGCCTGCGCCGCCACCGCATTCGCATGCGCGTCGACCGCCGCCTGCAACTGCCACTCGCGCATCTTCGCGGCGCCCTCGGTCATGGTTTCGACCAGTTGCATGGCCGTCTCCAGCTGGCACTTCCAGGCCTGCATCGCCTGTCCCGCAACATCCGGCGGGACCGCCTGCGGGTCCGCCACCTTCGCCTTGGTTGTCATGGCTACTCCTCGATTTACTTCTGAAGAACGTACTCCCCCGGTTGACCTGTATCAAGCAGGCCCCGGGAGGCTCACTTCGCGATGCGATAGTGCGACTGGTTCAGGTACTCCGCGATGTCGTCGATTTCAGCGGGCGTGAATCGCCGGCTGGTCTGCTGCGCCCATTTTGCGACCTCGCTCTTGAGGGCGGCATAGCTGTCGATCTTCGTTGTCTTGCGCTCGTGCACCCTGGGGTAATGGCAGGTCCCGCAGTAGGTCTCGTACAGGACCCGCCCCTGCTGCGGATCGGCCGCCACCGCCTGGCCCGCGCCCAGAACGAGGACCATCGCCGCACATGCCTTAGCCGCACGCATTGGAATCTCCCTTGTTGGTACTTCCTCCCGGCCGTTCCGGTGGCGGCAGCGGGTGGAGGTTGATTTCCTCCGGGGTGCGCTGCAGGAAGCAGGTGAACGCGCTGGAGGCGGCCGCGAAGGCCCAGAACAAGAAGAACCCCCCGGAGTAAACCGCAAGCCGGCTCATGCCCGCGGGCTCACCGAAGAGGTGAATCTCCATCGGGTCGAAAAGCGTGAAGAACAGCGTCTCCGCGGCGCCGCCGACGATGAACGAGGGCCATAAGATCCAGATTGCCTTGCGCATGTCTCCTCCTCCAGCCCGCTCTGCGGGCTCTAGGTCTTGCCGCCGAGGCTGAACGAGGACTCCCGGCCGGACCACTCGCCCGCCAGGCGCCAGTCGCCTTTCGGGGCCTCTATGTGCACGTTCCAGCGCCCGGGGGGCACCTCCTGGGGCACCGCGGCCTCGTAGCGCCCCTCCCCGACCCGGATCAGGCCAAGGGCGAGGTCGAACCCGGAGCGCGTGGCATGCGCGAAGCGCACGCGCAACTCCGCCGGCTGTGCCCCCACCAGGTTGACGACGATCCGGTGGCGGTCTCTCGTCAGCTCGATGCGGGCTTCGAGGCCGAGGCGGGCCGCGGCCTCTTCCTTCGCCAGCACCTTGTTCACGGCGAGCCCCTGCTTGTAGTAGTCCTGCGCGACGAGGCCGTCCGAGGTGGCGAACGCGATCCAGGTCGTGATCACGCCGGCGACCAGCACGGTGGCCGGGCCGGCCATGAGGATCCAGGGCCAGGGTTGGCGGTACCAGGGGCCTGTGTCCAGTGTTTGGGTCGTCATTGCCAGCTCCTCATTTGCGTACGCTCATTTTCGTACAATAAATACGGACTTCTCGTTCACGGCGACATGCGCGTCGTCCTCGGCTTCGACGACGAAACGGATCTTGTACGTGCCCGCCTGCGCCTGCGCGGACGCCACGCGCACCTTGACCGGGATCATCTGCGTGGAAGCCCCGGGCAGCGCGACCCGGTCGTCCCCGGCCACCTGCGCACCAGCCAGGCCCTCGACGCGGACGAGAAAGCGCCGGTCCTTCTCGACGGTGTTCATGATTTGAAGGCGATAGACGTTCTCGATG
>JANNWA010000354.1:0-19979 GCA_031408275.1 Pseudomonadota bacterium | reverse complement strand
CCCGCGCTCACGGCGCTGATCTCGGGCGAGGTGCAGCTTTCCTACGCGAACATCCCGGCCATCTCCGCGCACGTGAAGTCCGGGCGGCTGCGGCCGCTCGCCACCACCGGCCCGAAGCGCGCCGAGCTGATGCCGGACGTGCCGACCATGAAGGAGTCCGGCGTCGACATGGATGTGGTGGTCTGGTACGGCGTGCTTGCGCCCGCGGCCACGCCGCGCGAGATCGTGGCCAGGCTCGCCGATGCGATCGCCAAGGCCGCCCACTCCCCCGACCTGCGCCTGCGGCTGCAGGAACAGGGCGCGGAACCCATGGGCAACACGCCGGACGAGTTCACCCGCCTCCTGCGCAGCGAAGTCACCACCTGGGCCGCGGTGGTCAAGGCTTCAGGCGCCAAGGTGAACGACTAGAATCGGGGATCCGGAGCGCCGCGATGAAACTGCCCTTCTACCAGGTCGACGCCTTCACCAACCGCGTTTTCGGCGGCAATCCGGCGGGCGTCTGCCCGCTCGAGCACTGGCTCGACTACGACGTCATGCAGGCGATCGCGGCCGAGAACAACCTTGCCGAGACCGCGTTCTTCGTCGCGGGCCCCGACCGCTACCACCTGCGCTGGTTCACGCCGACCACGGAGGTCGACCTGTGCGGCCATGCGACGCTGGCGAGCGCCTGGGTGCTGTTCGAGAAACTCGGTATCAGCGCGAACGAGGTGGCCTTCGATACGCGCAGCGGCGTGCTCGTCGTGAAGAAGGACTCGGGGATGCTTTCGATGAACTTCCCCGCGCGCCCGGGCGCGCCCGTGCAAGCCCCGGCCGCGCTGATCGCGGGCCTCGCGTGCGGCAAGCCCGCCGAAGTGCTCAAGGCGCGCGACTACATGGTCGTGCTCGACTCGGAGGATGCCGTGCGCGCCCTCAAGCCCGATTTCGCCGAGCTCACCAAAGTCGACACCTGGGGCGTCATCGCGACCGCTCCGGGCAAGGACGCCGATTTCGTCTCGCGTTTCTTCGCCCCCGGGCACGGCGTGCCCGAAGACCCGGTCACCGGGTCGTCCCACTGCACACTGGTTCCCTACTGGGCGAAGCGCCTCGGCAAAGCCCGGCTCACCGCACACCAGGTGTCCGCGCGCGGCGGGGAACTGTTCTGCGAGGACCTGGGCGCGCGCGTATCGATTGCCGGGCACGCCGCGCTGTACCTGGAAGGCTCGATCCACACGGTCCACACGGAATAGTTATTCCTTGTACCAGGCGATCTGCTGCGTCGTCGCCAGCAGCTTGCCGTCCCGGCCCCACACCTGCCCTTCCTGGTCGTAGTAGCCCTTGTTGAAGACCTGGGCCTTGGCCACGCACAGCACGTGCGCACTGCCTTCGTGGGCGAGTTCGGCGGCATCGACGTGGAAATACACGTTCAGCGATACCGTCGCGATCGGCGCCATGCGCGGGCGGCGCAGGAAGATGCGCGGAAAGAACGCATCGCAGATCGCGGTGAGCGAAGCATGGTCAAGCGCCCGGGCCGGCGCGTCCGCGAGCCAGGCGTGCGTGACGCTGTCGGGATTCTCGGCGCCGAAGCGCCCGCGGGCATAGCGCATTTCGTACATGCGCGGCCACAGGATTTCCAGCCGCGGCTCGAACTTCCGGCAGCCCTCCGGGGGCGGCGCCTCGGGCGGGACGGCCTCCCTGAGGCCCCAGGTCTCGCGGCGGGCTGCGAACACCGCAATCGCCCCGAGCACCGGCTCGCCTTCCTGCACAAGCTGCACGGACCAGTGCTGCGTCGAGCGGTTCGAGCGCGCCAGCTTCGTCTCGACCGTGAATGCGCCGGCCTTGATCGGCGCCATGAAGTTGGCGGTGAGCGAGAGCGGATCGCCGATGCGTTCCGCGCGCTGCAGGATCCCGTTCAGCGCGGTCGCGGCCGTGATGCCGCCGAACGGACCGACGAAGTTCCAGTATTTATCGCTGGTGTGGCCGAGGAAGCGCCCCTCGCCCAGCGGCTCGAGCCGGATCGCGTCGTCCAGCGGATGCGCTGCGGGCGCGGGCGCCTCAGTCATCGGCCACCTTGATGAGCAGCTTGCCGGTGTTCTCGCCCTTGAAGAGCATCAGCAGCGTTTCGGGGAAAGTCTCCAGCCCGTCGACGATGTCCTCGCGCGTCTTCAGCTTGCCGGCCTTCATCCAGCCGGCCATCTCGCGCACCGCGACACCGAAGTTTTCGGTGTAGTCCATCACCACCATGCCCGTCATGCTCGCGCGGTTCACCAGCAGCGAGAGGTAGTTCGACGGCCCTTTGACGGGCGTGGTGTTGTTGTACTGCGAGATCGCCCCGCACACCACGATGCGCCCGTTGCGCGCGATGCGCGCGAGCGCCGCATCGAGGATATCGCCGCCGACGTTGTCGAAATAGACATCGATCCCCTTGGGGCAGTGTTCGCGCAGCGCCTTGTTCACGTCCTGCGACTTGTAGTCGATCGCCGCGTCGAAGCCGAGCTCGTCCACGATCCAGCGGCACTTGTCCGGGCCGCCGGCGATGCCGACCACGCGGCAGCCCTTGATCTTCGCCACCTGCCCGACCACGGTGCCTACCGCGCCGGCCGCGCCGGAGACCACGACCGTGTCGCCTTCCTTCGGCTTGCCGACCTCGAGCAGCCCGAAATAGGCGGTCATGCCCGGCATGCCGAGCGTGCCGAGGAACACCGGCAGCGGCGCGAGGCGCGGGTCGACCCTGGTGATGTCCTTGCCGTCCGAAACCACGTAGTCCTGCACCCCGCCCCAGCCCGCGACGTAATCGCCTGCCGCGAACTTCGGGTTGTTCGAGGCGACGACGCGGCCGGCGGTGCCGGCGCGCATCACTTCGCCCAGCGCCACCGGCGGGATGTAGGACCGGCCTTCGTTCATCCAGCCGCGCATCGCGGGGTCGAGGGACACGTAGAGCACGCGAATGAGTACCTGGCCCGGCCCCGGGACGGGCACCGGCGTGGAAGTAAATTCGAAGTCGCAGCGCTTCACCATGCCCACGGGGCGCGCGACCAGCCTGAACCGGCGGTTCTGTTCGGTCATCTGGAAATCCTTGTCGGTGCGCCGCAGGTTGGAACCGGCGGCGATGGGGGATGATACTTCGGGACCGGCAACGAACGGCGGTTCAGCGCCTGCGCATGAGGTCCAGGGGGTTCGACCCGGCCCCCCCTGAGAGGGCCCTGTCGATGGCCGCCTTTTCGGCGGCGGATCGCTCGGCCGAGAGCCTCGAAGGCGCGGGCTTCTCGGCGGCGGCCCGGTTGGCGGTTTCCGCGGCCCGGTTGGCGGCCTCTGCGGCCACGGCACGCCGCTCGGCGGCGGCTTTCTCGGTTGCTGCCTTGGCCGCTGCGGCTTCGGCCGCGGCGGCCCGCGCCTCGGCGGCGACCTTCTCCGCGGCAGCTTTCTCGGCCGCAGCCTCTGCGGCCGCCTTGGCCGCCTCGGCCTCCGCGGCGGCTTTCGCTGCCGCAGGGTCCGGCTTCGGCACGACCGGCGCCGCCGGCGGCACCGAGGCCTCGACGGGGGACTTTGGTTGCGTCGCGAAGTACACCGCACCGGCAGCCGCAAGGACCACGATCAGAATCACGGCCGGCCCGGCCCCGGAACCTTTCCCGGCGGGCTCGACGATGGTCGCGGCCGACGGGCGGGCCAGCGTGGAGATGCTCGGATCGACCCTTACCATGGCGACTGGCGCCGGCCGTGCCGGAGCGGCCGGTCGCACCACGGGTTGCGCCCGGGCCTCGGCTTCGCGCCGGGCCCTTTCCCGGGCTTCACGTTCCGCCGTCGCCGCAGCCTGCGCCGCGCGCAAGCGCTCCGCTTCACGCCGCGCCTGTTCCGCCGCTTCAAGCCGCGCCTTTTCCTCGGTTTCGAGGCGCGCTTTCTCCGCGCCCTCGCGGCGAGCTGCCTCCTCCTGTTCCCGCGCCATCCCCGCTGCCCGCAACAGCTTGGCCACCTTGCGCTGCGCGAGTTCCGCGTACACCCCGTTCGGGTACTTCCTCAGATACAACTGCAGCTGGTCGGCATCGTCGGAGTCCTTGATCGAGCGCCAGTACTCCAGCTCGAAGCCGGTGCCCGCGATCTCGTCCCTGGGGGGCGCGTCCGCGCGCGGTGGCGCTGCCGTTTCGACCGGTCGCACCGAGCCGGCCTTGGGCCGCTCCGGCGACTTGCCCTGCGACCTGCCCTTGAGGGCCCGGTTGAGCGCCTCGGAAAACTCCCCCGCCGTCTGGTAGCGGTCTTCCGGCTTCTTGGCCAGCGCCCGCGCGATCACCTGATCGTATTCGGGCGAGATCGACGTCACGATCAAGGACGGGGCCGGCGGGTCGTCATGCAGGATCTTGCGCGCGAGCGTGTAGACCCCGCCGCCACTAAAGGGCTTTTGCCCGGTGAGGAACTGGTACAGGACCACGCCGGCGGAAAACAGGTCGGTGCGACGGTCGACCTTCTGTCCCTGGATCTGCTCGGGCGACATGTACGCGGGCGTGCCGACCATGGTGCCGGCCTGGCTCGTGTCCTGACCGTCGCTGACGCGCGCTACGCCAAAATCCGCCAGTTTCGCGTGGCCGTCGTTGTCCACCATGATGTTGGCGGGTTTGATGTCGCGGTGGATGACTCCCGCGTTGTGCGCGAGTTCGAGCGCATCCAGCAGCTCGGTCATCAGGCGCGTGGCATCCTCGATGTCGAACTGCTCGTTCTGGTCGAAGAACGCTGCGAGCTCCGTCCCGTGCACAAACTCCATGACCAGGTAGGCCATGTCGGTCTCGACACCGAAGTCATAGACCTGGACGATGTTGGGGTGGTTCAGGCGGGCCGCTGCAGTGGCCTCGCGCGTGAATCGCTTCTCGTACTCCTGCGCGGTATGCGGGTCGACGTCGGGGCCCTGCAGGATCGTCTTGATGGCGACCTTGCGTCCGAGCTTGGGGTCGTAGCCCTCGTAGACGACGCCCATCGCCCCCTTGCCCAGGGTGCGGCGGAGTTCGTAGCGACCCAGTTTGGAGAGTTCTGCCACCACCAGCCCTTTTGCTTTAGTCCGCGGCGCGAGCAGAGCACGCGCCCGCGAAGTATAAACGCGGGCGGGCTTGCCCGCCCCCGGGGTGGCGGGGCAGTATCAGCCCATGATCCTCAACTTCAAGGCGCTGGCAAAGGCCCTGTTCGGCGCCACGCGGCCGCAGGACCCGGCCGCGGACGAGCAGTTCGAGCAGGCCCTGGCGCACCACCAGCAGGGCCGGCTGGAACAAGCGGAAGCGCTCTACGGCGCGGTCCTCGCGCTGGAGCCCGGCCATTTCGGGGCCCTCAACTTCCTCGGCATCCTTGCCTCGCAGACGGACCGTGCGCCACGCGCCGTCGAGCTTCTGTCCGCGGCGGTTGCAGCCGATCCGGGCCAGGCCGGGGCACATTCGAACCTCGCGCTGGCCTTGAATGCGGTCGGGCGCGGCCGGGAGGCGATCGAAAGCTGCGACCGTGCGATCCGCATCGACCCGGACTGCGTCGAGGCACACAGCAATCGCGGCAATTCGCTCTGGGGCCTGGGTCGACGCGAAGAAGCGCTGGCGAGCTATGCCCGCGCCCTTTCCATCCAGCCCGATCATGCGCAGACGCACTGGAACGAGGGATTCCTGCGATTGCAGCTGGGCCGGTTCGAGGCGGGTTGGCCGAAGCAGGAGTGGCGCTGGAGGCTTCCCCACATGGCGGCAGGCCGACGCGACTTCGCGCAACCCCTCTGGCTGGGAAAGGAAAGCGTCGCGGGGAAAACCATCCTGCTGCACGCCGAGCAGGGCCTCGGCGACACGATCCAGTTCTGCCGCTACGCGAAACTGGTCGCGGCACTGGGCGCCACCGTCGTGTTCGAGGTGCAAAGGCCGCTGAAGGGATTGCTCGCCAATCTCGAAGGCCCTTCAGTCGTGCTCGCGCATGGCGAGCCGCTTCCCGCGTTCGACTTCCAGTGCCCGCTCATGAGCCTGCCGCTGGCGTTTGGCACGACGCTCGCTTCGATCCCGGCCACACGCGGCTATGTGCGCGTCGACCCGGCCGCGGTTGCGCACTGGCGCGAAAAGCTCGGCCCGTCCACGCTGCCTCGGATAGGGCTGGTCTGGCAGGGCACGGCGCAGAACAAGTCGGTACCGCTCGCGCAGATGCTGGGACTGGTTGTGCCCGAGGCACAGTTTTTCAGCTTCCAGAATGATGTTTGCGCCGCAGACCAGGCGCTCCTCGATGCGCGGCCCGAAGTGCGCCAGGACGCGCGCGGGTTGCGCAACTTCGCCGATGCTCCGCTGCTCGCGCTCATGGACCTCGTGATCAGCGTGGATACCAGCGTCGCGCACCTGGCGGGCGCCATGGACAGGCCGACCTGGGTACCGCTGCCCTACAACCCGGACTGGCGCTGGCTGCTCGAGCGCGAGGACTGCCCGTGGTATCCGGGCATGCGCCTGTTCCGGCAAAGCGCGCCGGAGGACTGGGGGAGCGTGGTTGCGCGCATGGCGGAGGAACTGCGGCGGCCGGGTGTATTTTCCTGAAGCGTTGCTGTCAACGTTTTGGTCTGCGGCGGGTCAACTCGGGAGATTGAACCGGCGCGATGTCGACAGCCCGTCCGCGCTACCTTGAATTCGCTTGCGCTTTCACCGTTTTCCACCGAACAGGCCGCGCAAACGCTCGGCGAATGTCGGCACCGCGCCAGGGCTACCGTTTGACCCGGCACTCTGCGCAGGTCCCTTTGCCGGGGATGCCGTCACAGGCAAGACGATCCGCGCCTTTCCCGCTTCGACCAGAGCCTGAAACTCCCCAAGGCCCTCCACCTTTATCGACGCTTCGCATCGGCCGGTCGTGCGAAGCGACTCACGCGCCATTGCACCCAGTTTCTGCACCACCAATTCCTCGAAGTCCTCCGCGAGCAAATGCGGCAGGTTTACTCCCTGCACTTTCCCTTTAACGAGCAGCTCCACCGGTGCATTGGTCGCCAGATGCAGCTCGGCCGCCCGATTCTTAATGGCAAAAGCGAGCAAGTCACTCAGTTCCATTCACCCCTCACGAGCTAGCGTCACCATTGAACGGCACCGATAGGCGTCCGTTCCGGTGGTTTGTTATGCCCCATGTGCGTCATGAGCTATTTGCCCGCTACTGCGAGCAATGCCTTGGGATTTGTTTGGGCGATTGATAGAAGAGTACGAGCTGCACCGCTGGGTTGCTTGCGGCCCTGCTCCCAACCCTGAAGCGTTCGCACAGAGACGCCAAGCAATGCTGCGAACTGTGATTGCGAAAGGCCGGTGCGCTCGCGCGCTTCAATTGCGGGCGAAAGGACCACCTGGGTTTTGCCATCCTTCATTTGCTTCACGGATTCGAGTAGCTCCGCAGCGAGGTCGCGTTTGGCCTCGTAGGCTCGAAGTTGCCGATCATTGAGTTTTCTATTGTTCGAGGGCACGACGAATCTCCTTTAACTTTGCACCAGTGACGTTGTCTGTCTTGGATTTCGCATACATAACCAAAAGTACGATCTCTTCCTCGGCGGTGCGCGTGAAGTAGATGACGCGAACACCACCTGACTTACCGGTACCGGCTCGCCGCCAACGTACTTTTCGAATTCCTCCAGATTGCGGCACGACGTCCCCCAAAGTCGGAAACCTGGCGATATGCGCGGCAAACTCGCCCCGTTCGTCCTCGCTCCAATAAAGCGGCCATTGCTTCTGGAAAACGATGGTCTCGATAACGGTGAACATCAGAAACTATACTCCCTAGGAGTATAGTCGTGCAACTTTTCATGGGGCATAACGTCCGCGTTGAGCGGCGCCGTGAAGCGCAGAGCGCTGACCCGCGCCCGGCTCGAACGCAATGTTATGCGTCACAAGCCTGGTCGGGCGACTGCTGACCGCTACAGCCAGAGATCGCACATCTCACCTGATCACATCGTCGGCGCGTGCAAGCAAGCTTGCCGGCACGCTGACGCCGAGCGCCTTCGCAGTCTTTAGATTGATGACGAGCTCGAAGTGCGTCGGCTGCTCCGCCGGGAGTTCAGCTGGCTTGCTTCCCTGCAGGATCTTGACCACAAAATGGACGGCGCGCCGGTAGGAGTTGGTCGAATTGGGACCGAAAGACATGAGGCCGCCGACATCCACGAATGAACGCGTGAATGTTGCAGCCGGCATGCGCCGCTTCAAGGCGACATCGGCGACAATCCGGCTTGGCAAACTGCCTTGCATGACCAAGGCCCCAACTCCGCCTCTCCGGGCGGCTGCGATCGCCGCATCGATCTCGTCGGCACCGCGCACCGACAGGGGCAGGATCTCCCTGCCGGTGGCCTTGCCCGCGAGTTGCATTTTCTCGAGGAACAACGGCATGAACGGGTCGCTGGCATTACCGAGCGCAGCGACTTTCCGCACTGACGGCAGCATCTCGCTGAAGATCTCGACGCATTTGCCGTGGGCCTCCGCGGCCATCATTGAGACGCCCGTGATATTCCCGCCCGGCCGGGCCAGGCTTGCCATGAATCCTGTTTCGACCGCGTTCGCAATAATTGCGACTATGGGAATATCGCGTGTGGCCTGCTGCGCAGCGCGTACGCATGGAGTGTAGAGCGCGATGAGGACGTCAACCTTTGCCGCCACCAACCCGGCCGCGAGGTCCGGAAGCAGGTCGACCCTGCCCTCTGCGGAGCGGATATCGAATTGGACGTTGCGTCCTTCGATATAGCCCATTTTCGCCAGCCCCTCCCGCAACTCCATCCGGAATGCGTCGGCATCGGCGTTGCCCAGGATCAGGGCGCCGACCCGGCGCACCTGTGTCTGTTGCGCGCGCGTTGCACGTGTAAACCCAATGCCTGCGCCGACAGCGGAGCCTGTACAAAGCTTCATGAACGTGCGTCGTTTCATTTCTGCAGGTATTTCACATCAATATGACGCATAACGTTCGCGTTCAGCGGCGCGCGGCTTCATGCGCGTCCGCTGCGACGCATAGTTGGGCGGCCGGCCCAAGGTCGAGCGCATGTGGTCTTGTTAGCCCTTCACGATCTGACCAGCAATATTATCCACGACGATCGGCGTGTCGAAGAATTGGCTCTTCGGCTCGCTGCCGTAGATCTCTTTAACCCTTTTTCGGAACTCTTCTCCATGCCACTTTTCGGCATGCGCCCTCTCTTTCCACAGATACACGCCACCGCCGACGCCGTTTTTTGCGTCGACAAGATAGTTCTTCCTGATCAGATCCGGATTCGCCCTCCAGCCTGGGGCAGTCTTCTCAAAATTGGCGGCAGCTTCTTCTCGTGTCATTCCATCGGGAAGCTTGAACGTTACGATTTCAGTGATCATACGAGTTTCCCCTTTTGCTCCATTGGGACGCCCAACGTGAAGTGGGATGTCGAAAAGCGGGAACGCGTTCCGTGGACCTGTAACTCATTTTGTCATCCATTTTTCCGGTCAAGACGTTACGCAAGTTTCGGCATTAAAAAGACATGTTATTCGGGCGAATACGGGTTTGCATTCCGTAAACTTGTAACGGATTCAGTCATCCCCCAACTGCTTCAATGCGTTAAGCCTTCCGCAGCCTTAAAAATACATGTTATTCGCGGGGGTGGATAGTGTCGAATCAGACAATCAATCCGGGCGCGGCATTGCCGACAAGCCCGAAGCTGCTGGACCAGGTGCGCAACGCGATCCGGCGCAAGCACTACAGCCTTCGCACGGAGGACACTTATGTCCACTGGATCAGACGGTTCATCTATTTCCACGGCAAGCGCCATCCCCGGGATCTGGGCGAGGCGGAGGTGACGGCCTTCCTGAACGACCTGGCCAGGGTGCGCAACGTGGCGTCCGCGACGCAGAACCAGGCGCTGTCGGCGGTGTTGTTCCTCTACAAGCAGGTGCTGGGCATGCCTCTGGCCTGGCTGGACGGACTCGACCGGGCGAAGCGCCCGGCCAGGGTGCCCAGCGTGCTGACGCCGGAAGAGGTTCGCAGGCTGCTCTCGCGCATGGAAGGTACGAAGTGGCTGATCGCGAGCCTGCTGTACGGGGCGGGCCTGCGGCTGCGCGAATGCCTGAAGCTGCGGGTCAAGGACGTGGAGTTCTCGTACCGCCAGATCCTGGTGCGGGACGCGAAAGGCACCAAGGACCGGGTGGAGCAGGTGCGGGCGGCGTACGCGGCCTGAGGTTTTCTGGGTGCTTCTGTCGAGAGATCCGTTGTGTTAGCACACAACGCGATTGGCTTTAAACTGGCTACCGTGCTTGTTTATCGTAAAATAAAGTGTAACTTTTACAGCGCCACCCGTGCAATCCTCATGCGCGTATCGCGCATGTCGTCCCCGCGCAACTCGCGCAGCGCGTAGCCGACGAAACTCGACACCACGTCCTTGCGCCAGTAGATGTCGAGGTCGGTGTTGTCCATCGGCTTGGCCACGTTCTGCGCTTTGGCGCCCGCCGCGGCGATCGTTTCGTCCGTGAGCTTCTTCCCGATCAGCGACTCGCCCGCCTTGGTGGCAAGCGGCCGCGAGGAGACGGCGCCCAGCGCAATCCGTGCCGCTTCCACCGTGCCGTCGGGCGCGAACTTGATCGCCGCGGCCACGCCCAGCACCGGGAAATCGAACGCGCCGCGCCGCCGCAGCTTCCAGTAGGCGCTCTTCCATCCGGCCGGATCAGGCAACGAAATTTCGGTGAGCACCTCATCCGGCCGCCGCACGATGTAGTCGATGCCGTCGTTGTTGTAGAGATCCGCCAGCAGGACCTCGCGCTCGCCTTGCGTGGAAACCAGCTTGACCTTCGCGCCAAGCGAAATCAGCGCAGGCGCCGTATCGGTGGAGGACACCGCGAGGCAGCGCTTGCTCGCCGTCGCCACCCAGCAGATGTCGCCGTCCTTCTTCATGCAGAAGTCGATCGCCTTGCGCCACTCGTAGTTCTGGTTGAGGTAGGTGCAGCGCGTGTCGAGGCACAGGTTGCCGCCGAGCGTCCCCATGTTGCGCAGGTGCACGGTGGCCACCTGCGCCGCGGCCTGGTACAGGCCCGTGTATGCGGCGCGCACCTTGTCCGACTGGATGACTTCGGTGAGGGAGAGCCCGGCGCCGAGTTTCAGGCCCGATCCGTTGGTGATGGTCTTCAGTTCCTCCACGCGCCGCAGCGACACCAGCGTCTGCGGCGACTGGTGGCGGCGCTTCATGTTCGGCACGAGGTCGGTGCCGCCCGCGATCAGCATCGCCTGCGGACCTTCGTCCGCGAGGATCTTCGCCGCCTCCGCCACCGTGCGCGGCGCATGGAAGCCGAACCACGGCAGGCGCATCATGCCGCCACCCCATGCTTTCGATCCACCGACTTGGTCTCGTTGCCATCGCCGCCCTCCCAGGGCGTCTTGACGTAGATCGGCGTTGGATAGGGCACGCTCGGGAAATGATCCGGCCCCACGCGCGGCGTCTCTCCCTTGGCCTTGCGTTCCAGCGCCCGCAACACCTTGTCGGGCGTGATCGGCACCTCGTCGATGCGCACCCCCACCGCGTCGTACACGGCATTGGCCACCGCGGGCATCACCGGGAGCAGCGGTCCCTGCCCGACCTCCTTCGCGCCGAACGGGCAGTTCGGGTCGGGGTCTTCAACGAGGTAGGTAAACACCTCAGGCATGTCGAGCGACGTGAGGCTCTTGTATTCGAGCATGGATGGGAACTTGTGCACCAGGGCATGCGACATCTTGGGCGGCAGGCGGCGGAAGATCTGCTCTTCCATCAACGCTTCGCCGAGGCCCATGTAGATGCTGCCTTCGACCTGTCCACGCGCGAGCACCGGGTTCACGGCGCGGCCGATGTCGTGCGCGACCCAGATCCTCGGGACGTGAATCCACCCGGTGTTCTGGTCCACTTCGGCCTCGACCACGACCGCGGTATAGGAGTACGCGGGCGACGGGCCCACGCCCGCCCCCTTGAATCGGCCCGGCCCACGCGGGGGCGAATACGAGCCGACCGTGCCGAGCGTGCCGTACTTGGTCTCGGCGAACACCACCGCCTCGGCGAAGGTCATGCCCTTGGACGGGTCCTCGGCGAGGAACACGCGGCCCTGCGCCATCACCAGCCGCTCGGGCGAGACTTCGAGTTCCATCGCAGCGGCATCAGCGATCATCTCGCGCAAGCGCTCCGCGGCCTGGATGGCGGCGTGCCCCATCATCACCGTGACGCGGCTCGAATACGAGCCGAGGTCCACCGGCGTGAGCCCGGTGTCGCCGGTGACCAGGCGCACATCGAAGGCGTCGATGCCCAGCACCTCCGCCACGAACGCCGCGAGCATGTCGTCGGAGCCCTGGCCGATCTCGGTCGCACCGCAGAACACGGTGACCTGGCCGCTGCGGTCGGCGAGGATCTGCACGCCCGACTGCGGCATCTTGTTCCAGTAGATCGGCAGGCCCGCGCCGCACAGGTACGACCCGCACGCGATGCCCAAACCGCGCCCCGGAGGAAGCTGCGCGCGCTTTTTCTTCCAGTCCGAATGGTCCACCACCTGGCGGATGCACTCCTCCAGTCCGATGGAACCGATCTTCAGCCAGTTGGCGGTGAGCGAATCGGGCTTGGCCGCCATGTTGAGGCGCATCTCCGCCGGGTCGAAGCCGAGCTTTTCGGCGATCTTGTCGAGCTGCACTTCCTGGCCGAAGCGCGGCTGCGGCGTGCCGTGCCCGCGCTTGGGGCCGCAGGGCGGCTTGTTGGTGAAGGTGCGGCAGGCGTCGAACTTGTAGCGCGGCAGTTCGTAGGTCACGGTCTGCAGGGCGCCGGTGTAGAACGTGCTCGCCACGCCATACGAACCGTAGCCGCCGCCGTCGAGCAGCGTCTGCAGGTGCATGCCGGTGAGCTTGCCGTCCCTGGTCACGCCGGTGCGCATCTTCATGAGCACGGGGTGGCGGCCGCGATGCATGTAGAACACTTCCTCGCGCGTGAGGCAGACCTTGACCGGACGGCCGAGGATCATGGAGGCACGCGACACCACGATCTCGTGGTTGTGCAGGTCGCATTTGCCGCCGAAGCCACCGCCGTTCGGGCACGCGATCACGCGGATGTGGGCGGCCGGAATGCGCAGGGCGCGTGACAGGGCCCGGTGGATGTAGTGCGGCACCTGCGTGGAGGACCACAGCGTGAGCTTGCCTTCGCCGTCGGGAGCGGCCACCGATGCGTGCTGCTCCAGCGGCAGGTGGGTGTTGCCTTCGAAGAAAAACAGGTCCTCGAAAACGTGGTCTGACCCCTTGAGTGCTTCTTCCACGTCGCCGAACTCGAACGCCTGCAGGCGGTGGATGTTGCCCTGCTCGCCGTAGTCGTGGATGCGCGGCTCGGGATTGGCCAGCGCTTCCTCGGCGGAGGCGACGGTATTGAGGAGCCGGTACTTCACCTCGATCAGGCCGAGGGCCGCGTCCGCGCTCTGCTCGTCTTTCGCTATCACCGCAGCCACCGGGTCGCCCACGTACCGCACGCGCTCATTGGCCAGCGCGTATTCGTCCTGGGTCACGGGCAGGATGCCGAAGCTCACGGGGAAATCCTTGCCCGTCAGCACGAGGTGCACGCCGGGAAACGTTTTTGCTTTCGAGCAATCGATGGACTCGATCACCGCGTGGGGGTGCGGGCTGCGCAGCAGCTTGCAGTGGACCATGCGCGGCAGGACGATGTCGTCGGCGAACCGGGTAAGGCCGGTGACCTTCGCGCGGCCGTCCACGCGGCGGCGCGGCTTGCCCACGGTATCGAAGCGCGTGCGCGGCTTCAACTTGTCCGGGGCGTTCATGCCTCTTCCCGCATTCGGCGTGCACCTTCCTCGATCGACTCGTAGATCTGCTGGTAGCCCGTGCAGCGGCACAGGTTGCCTGACACCGCTTCGCGGATCCGTTCCCTCGAAGGATCGGGTTCCTTCTCGAGCAAGGCCTTCGCGGTCATCAGGATTCCCGGCGTGCAGTACCCGCACTGCGCGCCGCCCAGGTCGGCGAACGCCGCCTGCAGCGGGTGCAGCTCGGAACCGGTTGCGAGCCCCTCGACGGTCTCGATCGCGCGGCCTTCGCATTCGACCGCGAGTTCGAGGCAGGCGAGCAGCGGCTGGCCGTCAACCAGCACCGCGCAGGCACCGCACTCGCCCAACTCACAGCCATGCTTGGTGCCGGTGAGAAACATGTCCTCGCGCAGCACCTCGAGCAGGGTCTTGTAGGGCGCGAAGGAGACCTCCGCCTCTTCGCCGTTGACTTTCAGTTTCAGGTGCACCTGCTGCATCGCCTGCATTGCCCGCCCCTCCCCCGGAAACTAGCCGTTGCGCGTGCCGTAAAGCATGGTGACGTTCACGCGGCGATTCTCGTACCCGTCGCGGAACCGGAACGCGTCCGTTTCGTGGAACAAGCCGGAATCGAAGATGACGGCGCGATTGGCCCGGTACGGCACCTTGACCTTCTTCGCGCCTGCCGACTCCAGGTTCCTGTAGATTTCCTCGCGGCCGGCATTGAGCAAGCGCAAGTCGCGCGGCGCGTTGTGCGCGTGGACGATGAGGCCGCCGGACTCGGGATCGAGGTTGGCCGCGTCCGGCGTGACCCAGAAATTGACGTTGACCGCCGCCGCGTCGGCATGCAGGCCGATGCCGGGGTAGCGCGAGTCGTACTTGTAGCCCCACATGGTCTGCAGGGGATGGTCGCGGATCACGCGCGGCATCCGCGCGCGCAGCTCCGCGGCGACGCGCAGCAGGAGCCGGCCCGAGAAACCGTCGGGCATGGACGCGCCGAGGAACCCGCCCTTGAGGTCGTTCCAGATCGTGCTCTGCAGGCAGAAATCCCGCACCGCCGCTAGCGCCTCCGTCGAAAGCAGGTCGTCGATGACCACGAGGCCGGGCTTCGCGTCCAGATATTCCTGCTCGATCCGCTTCCAGTCGAGGTCCGGGTTGACCAGCGCTCCCTGGGGCGGCTCCGGGTCGGGCGCGTACAGGGGCGCCTTGTAGGAGCGCGCAAGCAGCGGGTACCGGGCCGGGTCGAGCGCCACCATGCTGTAGGCGTCCTGCGGCAGCAGCGGATCGTGGAGCGCCGCCTTGTATTGCCCGATCGCCGGGTCAAGGGACTCGCCGACGACGGCGTGCGCTCGCAGGTACTCGAACTGCTCGATGTCATGGACGAGCTTGAAGCGGGCGTTCGCCCAGTCCGGGCCGGCCACGGCCCGCTCGACTGGCGTGGCGAGCTTTTCGGCAAGATTGCCGGCGGTCCAGGGCGCGCCGCGGGTTGCCGCGCGCGCGCCGAGCACCAGCCCGGCCGCCTCATCGATGCGCTCCTGATCGAGGCGCAGCAGCCCGAGGTTGTATTGCGCGAAAGACGATGCGGGGTCGAGCGCGAACGCGCGCGACAACAGCCGGTCAGCCGTCGCGGTGTCGCGCAAGTCCCTTGCGCAAATGCCGGCCATGCACAGGGCGTCGACGTTGTCGGGCTCGGCATCGACCGCCGCCAGGTACACGCGGGCGGCCTCCTCCAGCCGCACGAGGTCCTGGTAGACCGCCGCCAGCGGCAGGAGGATGTCGGAACGCGCACCGAACTGCGCGCGCAGCTGCTCGAACGCCTCGATCGCAACCGGCAGTTCTCCCGCGGCGACGTGCGTCCGTGCGGATTCGAGCAGCGGCTCGATCGAATCGGGCTGGAGCGAACGCCAGTGGACGCAGAGTTCCATCCGGGTCGCGTGCGCTGTCATGCGCCGGGCGTTGTCGAGCGCAGCCGGAATGAGTTTCAGCGCTTCGGCGCCGCGACCGGCTGCAACCAGCACCCGCACGAGTACGCGGCCAACTTCGGCTTCGAGCCGGCCCAGGGCATGGGCGCGCTCGGCGTGGTCGACTGCCTCCTCGAGGTCGCCCGCCTCGAGGCAGAATTCGGCGCGGGCCGCCCAGACCAGGGCGTTGCCAGGCCTTGCGGCGCAGGCGCGCTCGATCAGGGCAAGCCCGGGCCCGGCTCTCGCGCGCCCGATCAGCGCCGCATCGGTCGCCTTGCCGGTGATCCACTCCAGCATGAAATCGCGGTCTTCCTTGCTGATCGGTTTTTGCCCGCGCCGCCCCCCGCCGGCGATCTTCTCCATGCGGCGCTCGAGCTTTTCCTTGATGCTGCCGAGCCTTCGCCGGAATGCGATCAGCATGACTTTGCCCGCCTTGGGAGAGTGGCCGCGGCCGTTGAACCGGAAGGGTCGCGCGCCGGGACAGTGAGGCCGCGCACGAGATACTCCGGCAGCGCCTGCGCGATCGCGGCAACCGTTTGCGCGCCGTCGGGACGGTACCAGCGCGCGCTCCAGTTGACCGCGCCGAGCATCGCGCGGGTGACGAGCGCCGCGTCACACGCGACGAACTCCCCCCGCTTCACGCCTTTGGCGACCAGCGAGCGCACCGAGCGCAGTTGCCCGGCCAACGGCGCTTCGGTGGCGCGCGCCAGCTCGACGGCGGCGTGCATCTGGCCGAGCGTGCGGTCCTGGCAGAAGAACAGCAGCTCGTCCTTGCCGCGAAAGTAATATCGGTGGTCGAACGCAGATTAGAAATTTGAACCATTGTTCGAATTCTAGGCTGCCATCGGGGCAGGCCACAACAGGAACCGGCAGGCGGGTGTGCGGTTTGTCTCAACCGACCAGTTGCGGCAGCGTCTCGCCTATCGGCTTGTGCAGCACGGCATCGGCGATCCGGTCGAACTGTGTGGGATCCGAATTCAGGATGACCAGCCGCGCGCCGGCCTCCTTGGCGGCCGGGACCACGCCTGCCACGGGGTAGACCTGCAGGGTGCTGCCCACAGCGATCAGCAAGTCGGCCTCAACGGCGGCCTGGAGCGCGCGTTCCATCACCCCCGGGCTGAGCCCTTCGCCGAACAGGATCGTGGCGCTCTTGAGGATGCCGCCGCATTCGCGGCAGTCCGGATCGTGTTCCCCGGCGCGGACGCGATCGAGCACCGGAAGCATCGGTCCGGTGCGGCCGCACTCCCAGCACAGAACCGAATGCATGGTCCCGTGGACCTCGATCACCCGCTCCGGCGAATTGCCGGCTTTCTGGTGCAGGCCGTCGATATTCTGCGTGACGAGCGCGTGCAACTGGCCCCGCCGCTCGAGCTCGACGATGGCCTGGTGCCCCGCATTCGGCTGCGCCGTCCAGGCCGGATTCGACAGGCGCTTCTGCCACGCCCGCTTCCTGATTTCGGAATCGGCGACGTAATAACGGATGTCGGAAAGCTTCTCCGCTTCCGGGTCGCGGGTCCACAGGCCGTTGGGGCCGCGGAAGTCCGGGATGCCCGATTCGGTGGAGATGCCGGCGCCGGTGAGGACGACGATGCGTTTGGCGGAGGCCACCCAGTTGCAGACGCTGTTTACGCTCGCGCTCATTTGGATATTGTAGCCAATGTACGGCGCGTGACTTTGTTCAATGATATGTACTGGTAACGATACGATAACTGACAGGAGAGCGGCTCCAGAAAAGGACTTTGGAAAGTGATTCTCCAGAACTTTGCATCGGGGCAGACACCGATGGAAAAGTAGGCCTCCGCGGCCCAGGGGTCGCCGAGCTGGGCCAAGTCAACGGGAACGCTCACAGTTTCGTTCAGTGGAGATCTTGACCGTGGGCTTCGAAGCGTATAATATTTTATACATGAATGATCAATGGACGATGAAAAAGAAATCCCAGGCAACGAACAAACGCGATAGGGACACTGCCGCGGCGCGCTACCGTGCCGTGGCGAACGCCAGAGAGGCGAGGAAATGAAGATCGACACCGAAATCCGCCACGTGACCAAACCGGGAGCCAACCTGTTCCTCGAGCTGGGCTTTTCGCCTGCCGAAGCCAAGCGCCTTGAGGAAGCCTCCCGCAAGCAGATCAACGACACGCGATTGTTGAAGCAACAGTTGATGGCCGAGCTATCGAATTGGATAGCGGAACATCACCTTAAGCAGGCGGATGCGGCCGAGATCCTGATGGTGTCGCGTCCTCGCGTGTCGGACGTGGTGAATCAGAAGACGGCCAAGTTCACGATTGATACGTTGGTGGAAATGCTTAGCCGCGTGGGAAAGCCGGTGAGGCTGGCGATTGGCTGAGGTCCTTTCCGGGAGGGCGTCGACACCAAGCGATTCCAGCTAGGGCTACCGGCCGTCACCGCGGCCGGTAGAAGTACCTCAAGGCCGCTTTTCTGACGCGCAGCTGCAACAAGCACCCTTGAATCGCTAGCTATCCCCGCAGCTTGAACCGCTGGATCTTGCCCGTCGCCGTCTTGGGCAGTTCCGTCACGAACTCGACCCAGCGCGGGTACTTGTAGTGTGCAAGCGCGGCCTTGACGTGCGCCTTGAGTTCCTCGTCGGTCGCCTGTGCGCCCGGCTTCAGGACCACGAACGCCTTGGGCTTCACGAGCTTGTCGGCGTCCTCGTGGCCGACCACCGCGCATTCGAGCACCGCCTGGTGGGACACGAGCGCCGCCTCGACTTCCGCCGGCGACACATAGATGCCGCCGACCTTGAGCATGTCGTCCGAGCGCCCGCCGTACGCGTAGTAGCCGCCCTCGACCTGGGTGTACTTGTCGCCGCTCTTCGTCCACGGGCCCTGGAACGTGTTCTTGGTTTTTTCGCGCTGGTTCCAGTACATGATCGCGGAGGTCGGGCCGGAGATCTGCAGTTCGCCGAGCTCACCCGGCTTCACCTCTTTGCCCTGCTCGTCCAGCAGCCGCAGCGTGTATCCGGGCACCGCCTTTCCCGTCGTGCCGGGCTTCACGTCACCGGGACGGTTGGAGATGAAAATGTGCAGCATCTCGGTGGAGCCGATGCCGTCAAGAAGCTCGACGCCGGTGCGCTCGGCGAACCGCTTCAGGATCTCGGGCGGCAGGGCCTCGCCGGCTGAAGTCCCCACGCGAAGCGCGAGGTCCTCCTTCTTCGGGAAGTTCGGGCTCACGAGCATCGCGGCGTACAGGGTAGGCACGCCGTAGAAGATCGTGGCCTTGTGCTCCACCAGCCGCTTGAACACGGAATCCGGCGTCGGGCGCTCGGCCATCAGGACGGTGGTCGCGCCCACGGCGAGGGGAAACGTGAGCGCGTTGCCAAGGCCGTACGCGAAAAACAGCTTGGCCGCCGAGAACACCACGTCCGACTCGCGGATTCCGAGAACCGGCACCGCGTACAAGTCGGCGGTCAGGACCAGGTGCGAATGCAGGTGCACCGTGCCCTTGGGCGCGCCGGTCGAACCGGAGGAATATAGCCAGAAGCAGATGTCATCCGCGAGCGTAGGGGCGGCCTTGAACTCGCCGCCCGCCTTGGCGAGCAGGTCGGAGAACAGGGGGTGCCCCGGCGCATCCTGGCCCGCGACGATGACGTGCCTTAGGTCGGGAAGTTGCCCGAGCAGCGGCAGTACCACCTTCAGCAGGGGCTCCGCGACGATCAGCGCCTGCGCGCGGCTGTCCCTGAGCATGTATTCGTAGTCGGGCGTGGTCAGGAGGGTGTTCAGGGCGACCGGCACGATGCCGGCCTTGATCGCGCCGAGGAATGCCGCCGGGAAATCGATCGTGTCGAGCAGCGCAAGCGCCACGCGCTCCTCGCGCTTGACCCCCAGCCCCACCAGAACGTTCGCGGCGCGGTTCACCCGTGAGGCGAGTTCGGCGTAGGTATGCCGCCCGGAATCGTCGATGTAGGCGACCTTGTCGGCCCGGCCGGCCTCCATGTTGCGCTCGACCAGGTCGACCGCCGCGTTGTATTCGCGCGGGATTGTGCTCATGTCCCCCCCTTGCTTTTTATGCGGCCTGCGCCGTGGCCCGCGCAACTGCGTCTTTCGCCTGCGCGAGCCACCCTGCGGCCCACTCCTCCGCTTTTTCCTCGGGCAGCACGCCCGAGGACGCGTCGTGCTGAATGCGCTCGCCGACCCTCTGGGCACCGAGTTCGCCCAGCAGCGCGTCGAATTTCATGCCGCCGAAATTGAAGGTCTCGGCGTAGGTCCGGTCGCCCAGGCCGAAAACGCCATAGCGAACGTTGGACAGGTCCGGGCGCTTCGACTTGAGGTCGTCGTAGATCCTCTTGGCGTTGTCGGGCACGTCGCCCTGGCCATAGG
>JANNWA010000353.1:0-1998 GCA_031408275.1 Pseudomonadota bacterium | reverse complement strand
CGGAATTTTAGGCCCTTGAAATCCGAGGTCTTGGTGATCGGCTTCTTGAACCAGCCCAGCGGCTGGGTCGCCATCGGGCCGTAGAGGAAGGACTGCACCGTGGTAATGCCGATGGAAGCGTAGAGTTTCGCGAGCAATTCCTGGCCGCCGCCGTACTTGTGCCAGGAGAGCAGCATGTTGGCGTCCATGCCGAACGCCGGGCCGGAGTTCCACAGCGCCAGCGCGTTCTGCTTGCCGTAGTGGTAGCCCAGCACCCCGTGGCCGCCGTCCAGCGTGCCCTTGGACACGGCCTCAAGCAGTCCGAACGCCGGCACTACCGCACCTGCCGGCAGCACCTCGATCTTGAGGTCCCCGCCGGTCATGTCGTTGACCTTCTTGGCGAAGTCGGAGGCGTACTCGTGGAAAATGTCTTTGGCCGGCCAGGTGGACTGCCAGCGCATGCTGATCGGGCCGGCCTGGCCCTTGGCGATCATCGGGAAGCCGAGGGTGGCTGCGCCCGCGGTGGCGGCAGCGGCGCCGGTGAGGAACTTGCGGCGCGTCGAAATGGGCTTTTCTTGATTGGACATGATGGTTGGTCTCCTGTCTGAAATTTTGTCAGGGGGGCTGTATTCGCCCCCTCGGTGGATTGCAAAGCCGGAGGATTCTAACTCCCGACAGGGGGAGCCGCAATCCCGGCGGTTGCGCTGGTGGATGCGCGGGCGGAGGCCTTTGGCGCCTCGCCCTTGTGGCGCTCGTGGGGCTGCCAGCCGAGCACCGCGAACATGACGAAAAACCCCACCACATAGGCGACCGCTATGAACCAGCCGTGCTTGAGCCACTGGCCGACCGATTTGGCCTCCGGGTACATGTTGGCCAGCGCCACCCCGGCGCTCGAGCCGAACCAGATCATCGACCCGCCGAACCCGACCGCATAGGCGAGGAACCCCCAGTCGTAACCGCCCTGTTTGAGTGCAAGTTCGGTCAGGGGGATGTTGTCGAACACGGCCGACACGAAGCCCAATCCGAGGGCCGTCTGCCACGAGGCGACCGGGAGCTTTTCCACCGGCATCATAGAGGCGCACACGATGAGGGAAAGCAGGAACAGGGCGCCCTTGAAGGCACCCGGCAGGAGTTTCCAGTCCGGCTGGCGCCAGATCGCCGCAACCAGGATCGCCGCCCATACCCCTACACCAATGAAGGGAAAATGGTCGGACAGATCGCGGAATTTCACGTTGATGAGGACGTTTACCCCGATCGCCGTGAGCAGGATGAAGGCAACGATTGCCAAACGGGCCCAGTCCACCGCAACGCCTGCGAGGGAGTCCTTCGCAATCGGCGAATGGCGGTGCTGCTGCTTCGCCGCCGGGATGCCGAAAATCACCACCGCCACGACTGCGGCGACGTAGGCATGGAAGACATCGACCGGGCTCACGCCGTCGATCCACATCATCGTGGTGGTCGTATCCCCGACCACGCTGCCCGAGCCCCCCGCGTTGGAGGCCGCTACGATGGCGGCGAGGTAGCCGATGTGGACCTTGCCGCGGAACACCGTTCCGGCGATCGTTCCGCCGATGATCGCCGCGGCGATGTTGTCCAGGAACGAGGACAGCACGAAGATCATCACCAGCAGCACGAACCCGCCCTTCCAGTCGTCCGGCAGGAAGCGCGGCAGGATCGCCGGGATGCGGCTCGCCTCGAAATGGTTGGAGAGCAGCGCAAACCCGAGCAGCAGCAGCAGCAGGTTGCTCAGGATCACCCATTCGTGCGCCATGTGCATGCCGAGGCCCGCCAGGCCGGGGCCGGCCTTGAACCCGGTGAAGCCGAGCTTGTAGAGCGTGATGACCGCAAGGCCAGTGAGCGCCACGCCGAGCGTGTGGTGGTGGAACAGCGCGACGCCCGCGAGCGTGAGGGCGAACAGGATGAAGTCGGGCGGAACGCCGAGCCCGGCGGCCGCAGCTCCGACCACGAGGGCGCCGGCGAACAATCCCCTCTCGTGCGCGATCAGGCGCACGGCAACTT
>JANNWA010000352.1:0-2402 GCA_031408275.1 Pseudomonadota bacterium | reverse complement strand
CATTGCCGATCTGGCCCAGCGGGAACGGATCGCGGCACCTTTTCTGACGCGAACCATGCGGCTTGCGCAACTTGCGCCAGATCTTGTCGAGGCGATTCTAGACGGCCGACAGCCGCGCGGCCTCACGCTGGAGGCGCTGCGCGAACCTTTGCCGTCCGACTGGTCGGAACAGCGCCATCATCTGGCAATGTCCATCATTGACAACGAATCCCGCTGAATCAGGGGATTCACGGGGGCAACTGCCCGTGCTAGAGTTTCCAACAAGAGGCAGGCATGAGCGTTCTATTCACAGTTGGCTATGAAGGGACCGATATTGATCGGTTCGTCCGGACCCTGAAGGCGGCCGGTGTACGGCAGCTGGCTGACGTACGTGCGGTCGCGGTCTCTCGCAAGGCCGGGTTTTCTAAGAAGAAGCTGGCCGAGCGCCTCGCCGACGAAGGCATACGTTACATTCATTTCGTCTCGCTCGGTGATCCAAAACCTGGCAGGGAAGCAGCGCGCGCCGGTGAGTATGACCGTTTCCGCTCGATTTACGGCGCGCACATCCAGACGGACGATGGGCAGAGCGCCCTGACGGAACTGACGGAAACCGTGCAGGCAGCGTCGACATGCCTACTCTGCTTCGAACGCGATCCCGAGACGTGCCATCGGACGATTGTCGCACACGAGGTCTCCGAAAAGACGGGCTTCGATATTTTCAACCTTTTTGCCGATGATCCAGATCGATATGGCCGTAACGCCGCAAAGTTGCCGCGTTTCCATCCTGGTGAAAGCCTTACCGCAGCGTAGCGCCACCCAAGGGGAAACGGTCTGTTGCGCCGGGGTCACGCCCAACGGCGAGTTCAAACGTCTCTTTCCAGTCCGATTTCGGCATCTTGCGGATGAGGCCACGTTCAAGCGTTGGGATTGGGTCGATTTCAAATACCGGCTTCCAACCAGCGATCGCCGGTCAGAAAGCTGTCGTGTTTGGGAAGACAGCATCGTTGTGAACGGCGAAATGCCTCCGAATGATCGCGCTCCCTTTCTCAATCGCCTCGTGTCAGCGTCCTTTAAGGAGGCAGAAGCCGCGGGGCGGTCGCTTGCGCTCATCCGGCCCAGAAACACCCGCTTCTACGACAAGCCGAAGAAACCAGACGAACTTGAGCAAGAGCGCCGCATCTATGCAGACGCAGCGCGGCAGGATTCCTTCTTGGATGAGCGGCTGAAAGCCCTCGAGCCGAGCCCATATGACTTCCGCTTCAAGTTTGACGACGCCGCCGGGCAGCACGACTGCGCCAATGGGGACTGGGAAGCCCATGCGATGTTTTATCATCAGCAACGTCGGACGGGATCAGCGCAGGCCGCACTTGACTGGATGAATTTCAAGTTCAACGACGAGTATCCTCGCAAGGGCATGTTGTTCTGCCTAGGCAACATGGCCAAGCGGCCGCAGACTTGGCAGCTGCTGGGCGTCCTTCGGGTGGACGATACCGGCCAGATGGCGCTGTTCTGACCCAGCCAAAACAGGATTTGTCTGCGGCGGCGCGCCGGTCGTCCATACACCTCCCGATTGTCGGCCATGGTGATGCCAGCCGCATTCGCCTTGCGCAGCAAGTGGTCCGCGGCTTAGTCTGGCGCCGTAAACAGCGGTAATGTCAGCTCAAATCCCGGGCGTTCGGCAATGCCGTCGCCATCCGGCATTTGAGAGCGACCATGAAAGCCATTGCGCAAGCGATCAGCCCCCTTCGGACCGGCATTTGGCCGACAGGTTTGTGTTGCCTGCGGGCGTCCACCTGCGCCATGTCGGTGCTTGTTCGGGGTCGGGTACCGGTCAACAGGATCGCGACATCACCCGCTTGCACTAGAGAGAGTGAGGTTTGACGTGTCGCGACTGACGGATCTGATCGCACGGTCGAAGGCGAAGGACCCGGCCTTGGGGGATGAGCTTGACCGCGAGTTCAAGGCGCTGGCATCACGGCGGGCTTTCGGCCTGAACTTTGAGCGGCACAAGCCCGAAAGCGTGGAACTGCCGGGGCGCGAGGTCCGCCGCGGTGACAAGGTGCATGTGTTGCCACCGCGCGGGTCCACGGCCAAGGGCGATCAGCGGCTGTGGCGGGTGCTGCGGCTGGAAGGGGCGGGGAACGCGCGGACAGCCCATCTGTCGTTGATCGACGCGGCCGAGCCTGAAAACGCGGACGTGCCGGTTGCCGACCTGGTCGTGGTGGCCGAGTTTCGGGACTACATCTATCCGGGGCTGGTCAGCACGGGAAAGGTGACGCAGGGCGGCGACAAGCCCTTTCACACGGTGATCAACGGCGAGAACTTTCATGCACTGGAGGCGCTGACCTACACGCACCGGGGCAAGATCGACGCAATCTACATCGACCCGCCATATAACACCGGGGCGCGGGACTGGAAATACA
>JANNWA010000351.1:0-5697 GCA_031408275.1 Pseudomonadota bacterium | reverse complement strand
CGCGCGGGTTCTCGTTGGAGGCGAGCTTGACGATGCTCTTTTCCTCGAGCCCCATCTCACGCGCGAGTTCGGACGTGGGCTTGCCCGGCTGGTACGGCGCGATCGCGCGCACGTACGACGGGGACAGCTCGCAGAGGTCCTTGATGGTGACGTTCTTCTGGATGGGGAGTGCGCTCATTGGACGGCCGCCGGGTAAGAACCGAGAACTTTGAGGAAGGGCGCCTGCTGCGCCAGTTCGGCGAGCGCGGTCGCGATGCGCTCTTCGTCCTGGTGCCCTTCGACGTCGATGAAAAAGAGGTATTCCCACAGCGCACTCTTGGCCGCGCGCGAGGGCCGCGACTCGATGCGCGACATGCTGACGCGGTTGGCCGCCAGGGGAGAAAGCAACGCGTGCACGGCGCCGGGCTTGTTGTCGGCGGACATCACGAGCGACGTTCGGTCGCGGCCGGTCGGCGCCGTGCCGATCTTGCCGAGCACCAGGAAGCGCGTGGTGTTGTTCGGATCGTCCTCGATGGAACGCGCGAGGACCGTGAGGCCGAACCGCTCGCTGGCCATCTGGCCCGCGATCGCGGCGCTCGCGGCCTCTTCGCCCGCGCGGCGCGCGGCATCCGCGTTCGACACGACCTGCACGCGCTCGGCGCCCGGCAGGTTCTGGTTGAGCCACGCATGGCACTGCGCGAGCGATTGCGCGTGCGAGTAGACGCGCTTGATGCCGGACAGGTCGCCCGACTTGACCATCAGGTTCTGGTGCACGCGGAGCTCGATCTCCGCGCAGATCTTCAGCGGGGTCGAGACCAGCAGGTCGAGCGTGCGGCCGACCGCGCCTTCGGTGGAGTTCTCGACCGGGACCACGGCAAACTCGGCGTCGCCGGCTTCCGCGCGCCGGAAGACCTCGTCGATCGAGGCGAGCGGTATGGCTTCGATCGCGCGCCCGAAGTGCTTCAGCACCGCCTGTTCGCTGAACGTGCCCTGGGGACCCAGGTAGGCCGCGCGGATGTCCTGCTCCATGCTGCGGCAGGCCGAGATCACCTCGCGGAATATTCCGGTCACGCGCTCCGCGGGCAGCGGCCCCGGATTGTCGGCCGCCATGCGGCGCAGGATCTCCGCCTCCCGCTCGGGGCGATAGGCGGGGGCGCCCTGCTTTACTTCGCCCACGCGACGCGCAAGCGCGGCCCGGCGGTTCACGAGGCCGAGCAATTCCCCGTCCAGCGAATCGATTTCGGCGCGCAGTCTGGCGATGTCGTCACTCATGGTCCACTCAAAGATAGCGCACCGCAGGCACGGCGTCGATTCCCGCCCGGCCCTCAGCCATGGCGCTTTTCGAATTCGCGCATGTAATCGGCCAGCGCCCGCACGCCCTCGACCGGCATGGCGTTGTAGATCGACGCCCGGATCCCGCCGACGATACGATGGCCCTTGAGCTGGACCATGCCGCGCTCCGTGGCCCCCTTGAGGAACTCCGCATCCAGCCTCGCGTCGGGCAGGTGGAACGGTATGTTCATGCAGGAGCGGTCGGCCCTGGCCACCGCGCTGCGGTAAAAGCCGCCCGCGTCGATGACGTCGTAGATCAGCCGGGCCTTGGCGTCGTTGCGCCTGCCCATCTCTGGCAGCCCGCCCAGCTGCTTCAACCACTTGAACACCAGCCCCGCCATGTAGATGGGGTAAGTGGCCGGCGTATTGAGCATCGAGCCCGCATCGGCCTGCAGCTTGTAGTCGAGCACGCTCGGCGTGCCGCTCCTTGCGTGCCCGAGCAGGTCTTCCCGCACGATCACGATGGTGAGGCCTGCCGGACCGACGTTCTTTTGCGCGCCGGCGTAGATCAGCCCGAACTTCGACACGTCCAGCGGACGCGACAGGATATGCGAGGACGCATCGGCCACGAGCGGCACGCTGCCCGTGTCCGGGATCCAGTGGAACTCGACCCCGCCGATGGTCTCGTTCGAACAGTAGTGCACGTAGGCCGCGTCTGCGCGAACCTTCCAGGCCTCCTGGGGCGGCGCATAGGTGAAATCGCGATCCTCCGAACTGGCGGCGACCTGCGCGTCGCAGAACGCCTGCGCTTCCTTTGCGGCCTTGCGCGACCACTCGCCCGTGACCACGTAATCGGCCTTGCCCCTGCCCGCGAGCAGGTTCATCGGAACCGCGGCGAACTGCAGCGTGGCGCCGCCGGAGAGGAACAGCACCTTGTAGCCGGACGGGATCGCAAGCAGCTCGCGAAAATCCCGCTCGGCCTCTTCGGCAATGCCCATGAACTCCTTGCCGCGGTGGCTCATCTCCATCACCGACACGCCGGCGCCGTGCCAGTCGAGCATCTCGTCGCCGGCGCGCGCGAGCACCTCCTGCGGCAGCACTGCCGGCCCGGCGCTGAAATTCCAGATCCGGTTCATCGGTCAGGGAGCACCGGAGCCATCGCCCCCGTTCGCGCCCTCGCCCCCGCTCTCCGCCGGCTCGGCGCCGGCTTCCGGCCCCGCATCCACGCCATTGGCAATCTCTTCGTCGCGCTCCACCACCCGCTCGAGGCCCGCCAGCTTCTCGCCTTCGCCCAGCGCGATCAGCGTCACGCCCTGGGTGGTGCGCCCCTGCTCGCGGATCTGCGAAACCTTGGTCCGGATCAGCACGCCGCCGGTGGAAATCAGCATCACCTCGTCCGTGTCCTCCACGAGGATCGCACCTACCAGGTTGCCGTTCCTCTCGGAAGCCTGGATCGCGAGCATGCCCTGCGTGCCGCGGCCGTGGCGCGTGTATTCGGCGATCGGCGTGCGCTTGCCAAAGCCGTTTTCGGTCGCCGTCAGCACCGTCTGCTTCTCGTCCTTGGCGACCAGCATGCACACGACGTGCTGGCTGCCGTCGGCAGCGAGACGCATGCCGCGCACCCCGGTGGCCCCGCGGCCCATCGGGCGCACGTCGGCCTCCTCGAAACGCACTGCCTTGCCGCCGTCCGAGAACAGCATCACGTCGTAGTTGCCGTCGGTCAGCGCGGCGCCAATGAGGAAATCCTCCGCGTCGAGGCCCACGGCGATGATCCCGGCGGATCGCGGACGGGAAAATTCCGACAGCGGCGTCTTTTTCACCGTGCCCTGCGAGGTCGCCATGAACACGTAGTGCTGCTCGTCGAACTCCTTGACCGTCAGCACCGCAGTGATCTTTTCGCCCTCTTCCAAGGGGAAAACATTCACGATGGGCTTGCCGCGGCTGGTGCGCGTGCCCTGCGGCACCTCGTAGACCTTGAGCCAGTAGAGGCGCCCGCGGTTCGAGAAGCACAGCAGGTAATCGTGCGTATGGGCAATGAACAGGCGGTCGATGAAATCGTCTTCCTTGGTCGCAGCCGCCTGCTTGCCGCGCCCGCCGCGGCGCTGCGCGCTGTAGTCGGCCAGCGGCTGGGACTTGACGTACCCGCCGTGCGAGAACGTCACCACCATGTCCTGCGGCGCGATCAGGTCCTCGATCGAGATGTCCTCGGTGTTGATCTCGATCACGCTGCGCCGCGCGTCGCCGAACTGCTCGCGGATCTGCGCCAACTCCGCACCGATGATCGCGGTGATGCGCTCGGGCCTGGCGAGAATATCCAGCAGGTCGGCGATGGTTTCCATGACCTCGCGGTACTCGGCGACGATCTTGTCCTGTTCGAGTCCGGTGAGGCGCTGCAGGCGAAGTTCGAGGATCGCCTGGGCCTGGTCGTCGGACAGCAGGTAGCCCTCGGGCTTGAGGCCGAACTCCGGCGACAACCCGTCGGGACGGAACGCGCCAACAGCCGCGCGGTCGAGCATGTCGCGCACCAGTTGGGACGGCCAGGCACGGGCCATGAGGCCGCGCTTGGCTTCCGCCGGTGACGGCGCCTTCTTGATCAGGTCGATGACTTCATCGACGTTGGACAGCGCCACCGCGAGGCCTTCGAGGATGTGGCCGCGCTCGCGCGCCTTGCGCAGCTCGAACACGGTGCGCCGCGTGACCACCTCGCGGCGGTGCGATATGAAGCACTCGATCAGGTCCTTGAGGTTGAGGACCCGGGGCTGGTTGTCGACCAGCGCCACCATGTTCATGCCGAACGTGTCCTGCAGCTGGGTCTGCTTGTAGAGGTGGTTCAGGATCACCTCGGGGAGCTCGTTTCTCTTCAGTTCGATGACGACGCGCATGCCGTCCTTGTCGGACTCGTCACGGATGTCGGAAATGCCCTCGATCTTCTTGTCGCCCACGAGTTCGGCGATTCTTTCCAGCAGGGTTTTCTTGTTCACCTGGTAGGGCAGCTCGTCGACGATGATCGCCTGGCGGTCGCCCTTGCCGATGTCCTCGAAGTGGGTCTTGGCGCGCATCACCACGCGCCCGCGCCCGGTGCGGTAGCCTTCGCGCACGCCCGAAACGCCGTAGATGATGCCGGCGGTGGGAAAATCCGGCGCCGGGACGATCTCGATCAGCTCGTCGATGGTGATCTCGGGCCGGGCCAGCAGCGCAAGGCAGGCGTCGACGACTTCGGTGAGGTTGTGCGGCGGGATGTTGGTGGCCATGCCGACCGCGATGCCCGAGGAACCGTTGATGAGCAGGTTCGGGATGCGCGAAGGCATGACAAGCGGCTCGTGCTCCGAGCCGTCGTAGTTGGGCCCGAAGTCGACCGTCTCCTTGTCGATGTCGACGAGCAGCTCGTGTCCGATCCGCGCCATGCGGATCTCGGTGTAGCGCATGGCCGCCGCGTTGTCGCCGTCGACCGAGCCGAAGTTGCCCTGCCCGTCGACGAGCATGTAGCGCAGCGAGAAGTTCTGCGCCATGCGCACGATGGTGTCGTATACGGCCGTGTCGCCGTGCGGGTGGTACTTGCCGATCACGTCGCCGACGATGCGCGCCGACTTCTTGTAAGCCCGGTTCCAGTCGTTGGACAGCTCGTACATCGCGTACAGCACCCGGCGGTGCACGGGCTTCAGGCCGTCGCGCACGTCCGGCAGCGCGCGCCCGACGATCACGCTCATCGCGTAATCGAGGTACGACCTTCTCATCTCCTCTTCGATGCTGATGGGGAGGGTTTCTTTTGCGAATTGGTCCATGCTTTCCCGGTTGCGATGTTGGGTAGAGCGGGGCCGCGAATCCCGGAGCGAAACTCGCGGCGCCAAACACGAAATTTTAACACGCGGACCCTCGCCCGAACTGCCTGACACGGTAAGCTTCGGATCGGATTTACCCGCCAAAGGAAACGCAGGTGCAAAGCGAAGCCCCGACCCTGATCAGCGCGCGCTGGGTCGTCCCCGTCGAACCGGCAGGCACGCTCCTCGAGCACCACAGCGTGGCGGTGAGGGACGGCGAAATTGAAGCAGTCCTGCCGACCGCTGAGGCGCTGCAGGCCTATCCGGACCACGCCCGGCTCGAACTCCCGGAGCACGCGCTGATCCCGGGGCTGGTGAACCTGCACACACACGCCGCGATGGCGCTGATGCGCGGCATGGCCGACGACCTGTCGCTAATGCGCTGGCTGCAGGAGCACGTTTGGCCCGCCGAATCGAAGCACGTTTCGGCGCAGTTCGTGCGCGACGGGACGCTGCTGGCGTGCGCAGAGATGCTGCGCGGGGGCATCACCTGCTTCAACGACATGTACTTCTATCCGGAAGCCGCCGTCGACGCCGTGCTCGCCTCAGGGATGCGGGCGGCGTTCGGCATGATCGTGATCGACCTGCCCACGGCCTACGCTTCCGACCCCGACGACTACCTCGCCAA
>JANNWA010000350.1:0-5823 GCA_031408275.1 Pseudomonadota bacterium | reverse complement strand
CGCAGCGTGCTGTCGGTGCCCTTGCTCCACGAAGGCCGCTCGATAGGGACCATTGGCGTCGGCCGCTGCGAGCCCGGTCTGTACCCGGACGGCGCCGTGGCCTTGTTGCAGACCTTCGCCGCGCAGGCGGTGATCGCGATCGGCAACGTGCGCCAATACAACGAGACCAAGGAATCGTTGGAAAGGCAGACCGCGACGGCGGAAATCCTAAAAGTCATCGCCGAATCTCCGACCGACGTGCAGCCGGTATTCGATGCGATTGCCGCAAGCGCCCTGCGTCTGCTCGGCGGCCGCTCATCCGCGGTCACGCGGTTGATCGGCGACACGGTGCATCTGGCCGCCCAGGACTCGACCGACGCGGCAGGAAGCGAGGCGCTGTCGAGCTACTATCCGCAGCCGCTCTCGTCTGTCAGGGGCATTGCAAACGTATTGCGCGCCGGGAAATCCGGGTTCAACAGCGATGTCGAAAACGATCCCCGGGCCCAGCCGGAGTCCAAGGCGCTGGCTCGCGCCCGCGGCTATCGAAGCATTCTCTGGGTGCCGCTGATGCGCGACGGCGTCGCGTTCGGCACGATCAACGTCAGCCGCGCCGAACCAGGGCCTTTCGCCGATCACCACATCAAACTGCTCGAGACCTTCGCCGACCAGGCCGTGATCGCGATCGAGAACGTGCGGCTGTTCAACGAGACGAAGGAAGCGCTCGACCGCCAGACCGCGACCACCGAGATCCTGCGCGTCATCAACGCATCGCTCCGGGACATCGGCTCGGTGTTTCGCGCCATTCTCGACAAGGCCACCCGCCTCTCGGGCGCCGACCAGGCGGTCCTCTGGATGTACGAGGGCGGCGATGTCTTCCGGGCGGCCGAGTTCTACGCCGGCACCCCGGAATTCGTGGAGAAGATGTCGAAAGGAACACATCGGTTCCGCCCGCCCGTCTTCAATCCCGAAGGACCGTGGCACACCGGCCAGATTCGCGACCTGACCACCATAGAGGCCTATCGCCGCGGGGAGAGCTGGACGCAGGCGGTCGACCTGGGGAACCTGCGCACCCTGCTGGCCGTGCCGCTGATCCGCGAAGGCCGCCTGCTGGGGTCGATCGCGATCTACCGGCACGAAGTGCGGCCGTTTGCCGAGAACCAGGTATCGATGGTCGAGACCTTCGCCCAGCAAGCGGTGATCGCGCTCGACAATGTGCGCCTGTTCAATGAGACGGCCGAGTCTCTCGAACGCCAGACCGCGACGGCGGAGATCCTCAAAGTCATCGCCGAATCGCCGACCGACGTGCAGCCGGTGTTCGATGCGATTGCCGAAAGTGCGATGCGTCTGTTTGCTGGTCATTCCTCAGTCGTCACCCGGGTGCTCGGGGACACGCTGCATCTGGCCGCATTTGCCGCGACCACTGTGGAAGGAAGCGAAGCTCTCAAAACCTCGTTTCCGAGGCCGCTCTCGTCCCCCACCCTCCACGGCAATGCGGCGCGTACCGGAAAGCCGGCCTACTGCACTGATTTCGAAAACGGCCCAGGAAGTTCGCGCGAACTGAAGGAGCTGGCCCGCGCGCGAGGCTATCGAAGCCAGCTCACCGTGCCCATGCTGCGCGAGGGCATGGCGATTGGCACGATTTCGGTCACCCGCCGGGAGACGGGAGAATTCACCGGCCACCAGATCAAACTGCTCGAGACCTTCGCCGACCAGGCCGTGATCGCGATCCAGAACGTGCGGCTGTTCAACGAGACCAAGGAGGCGCTTGAGCAGCAGACTGCGACGAGCAACGTCCTCAGGGAGATCAGCCGCTCCACGTTCGACCTCAAGCCGGTGCTGCAGACACTGCTCGACAGCGCGGTGCGTCTCAGCAAGGCGGCGACCAGCGCGATGTTCCTGCCGAACCGGGACAACGAATACCGCCTGGCCGTCCTTTCGGGGTACGGCGAGGACTCCACGCTAGAGAAGACGCTTCGCGAAAAGCCGATCCTCCCGGCCAACGACACCAGCACGGGCCGGGCGCTGCGCGAAGGGCGAACGGTGCACGTGCACGATGTCAGCACGGAGCCCGGCTACCGGAAGGACCTCGTTGCGTTGGCTGCGTACCGCACCAACCTGGCGGTGCCGATGCTCCGGGACGGGGAAGTCGTCGGCGTGATTACGCTCGCGCGCGGCGGCACGGTCGATCCGTTTACGGACAAGCAGATCGAGCTGGTGGAAACCTTCGCGGCGCAGGCGGTGATCGCAATCGGCAACGTGCGCCAGTACAACGAGACCAAGGAAGCCTTGGAGCGGCAGACGGCGACGGCGGAGATCCTGCGCGTGATCGGCAGCTCGATGACCGACACCCAGCCGGTGTTCGATGCAATCGTTTCGAGCGCTCATCGGTTGTTCGGGCGCGATGCGAGCCTGCGGGTCGTGGAAGGAAACGTGATACGCCGCAAGGCCGCCAGCAGCGGCCAGGAGGGCTTCCGTGGCCTGGAATCGATGCCGATCGATCGCGAAAGCTTGGTGGGGCGGGCGGTCCTGGATCGAACGGCCATGCAGGTCCGCGACACCCAAGCGCCCGACGCGCCCCCCTACGCCCGCACTCACTCCCATTTACTCCAATACCGATCTGTTGCAACCACGCCGCTCCTCCGCGAGGACACGGCGATCGGCGTCCTTTCGGTGTCCTCGCCCGAGGTGGGCGGGCTCTCCGACAAGGAGATGGCGTTGCTCGCGACCTTCGCCGACCAGGCCGTCATCGCGATCGAGAATGTGCGGCTCTTCAACGAGACCAAGGAAGCCCTCGAACGGCAGACGGCGACGGCGGACATCCTCAAGGTCATAGCGGAATCGCCGACGGACGTGACGCCGGTGTTCGATGCGATCGTATCGGCGGCGTTGAGGCTGATCGGCGGCGACACCTGCCACGTCACGCGCCTTGAAGGCGATACCCTGCGTCTCGCGGCATTCAGCAACACGGATACCGAGGGCGCGGAAGCGCTGCACCGCATTTATCCGATGCGCATCGCGGGAACGGTCCTTGGCGACCTCCTGGCCTCGGGCAACGCGATGGTGGTCGCGGATTCTGAGACCGATCCGCAGACGCCGGAGTGGCTGCGGGCAACCATGCGAGCGCGCGGCGTCAGAGGGACCATCTCGATTCCCATGATGCGCGGCGGCGCACTCGCTGGCACCATTGTCGTCAATCGCAGGCAGGCGGGCCCGTTCAGTGAACGCGCAATCGGTATTCTGGCCACTTTCGCCGACCAGGCCGTGATCGCGATCGAGAACGTGCGCCTGTTTAACGAAACGAAAGAAGCGCTCGAGCAGCAGACCGCGACGGCGGAGATCCTGAAAGTCATCAGCAGCTCACCGACTGATGTGCAGCCCGTGCTGGACGCGATCGTCCAGAGCGCGATGCGTTTGTTCGCGCCATGGAATGCGGTCGTCGTGATGCGGGAAGGCAATACGCTTGATGTGCGAGCGATTTCCGCGTCGGGCCTGGGGCATACCGACATGGGCGAAATGAAAAAAGTATTTCCCGCCCCTTTCGACCCGGGGAAGCTGCTGATCGCCCGGGCGATCGAAGACCGCCGATTGATCGAGGTCCCGGATACGGAGAGCCCTCCAGCGGAATTTCCGCTCGTGACAATAGTGGCACGCGCGGGAAACTTCAGGTCAGCGGCCTTCGTGCCGCTCGTCCGCGATGGCGTGGGGATCGGCGCCATAGTGCTGACGCATACTGTGCCTGGGTCGAGGCTGACGCAAAGCCAGCTCGCACTGGTGCAGACCTTCGCCGACCAGGCCGTGATCGCGATCGAGAACGTGCGGCTGTTCAACGAAACCAAGGAAGCGTTGGAGCAGCAGACAGCAACTGCGGAAGTGCTGCAGGTCATAAGCAGCTCGGTTTCGGAAACCACGCCTGTTTTCGACAAAATCCTCGTGGGGTGTGAGCGCCTGTTTGGCGGCTCGCAAATGGTGGTCTTCCTCCTCGGGGACAATGAAATGCTGGACGTAGGCGCGATTCGCGGACCCGATCCCGATCGGGTCGAGCGCTCGCGCCGGTTGCACCCGATTCCCCTGGCGGGAACGGGCACCGAGCAGGCTATCCGGGAGCGCCGGCTGGTGACTTTCGGGAATGTCCTGAACGACCCGGATGTGCCCGATGGACTTCGAAAGATCGCGACGCTGTTGGGCGAGAACTATTCGGTGGCGATCGCGCCCATGCTCTGGGAGGGGCGTGCAATTGGCTCCATCCTCGTCGGGCGGGAGGAACTTCGGGCTTTCAACGAGGCTGAGCAGAGGCTGCTGACTACCTTCGCCGACCAGGCGGTGATCGCGATCCAGAACGCGCGCTTGTTCAACGAATCCAAAGAGGCCCGTGCCGCCGCCGAAGCCGCCAACGAAGCCAAGAGTGCTTTCCTCGCCACGATGAGCCACGAGATCCGCACGCCGATGAACGCGGTGATCGGCATGAGCGGCCTCCTCCTCGACACGCCCCTCAACGACGAGCAGCGCGACTACGCGGGCACGATCCGCGACTCGGGCGACGCGCTGCTGACGATCATCAACGACATTCTCGACTTCTCGAAGATCGAAGCCGGGCGGATGGACATCGAGTTGCACCCCTTCGATCTGCGCGACTGCGTGGAGTCGGCGCTCGACCTCATCAGCTCGCGCGCAACGGAAAAGCACCTCGACACGGCCTACGTATTCGAGGGCGACATCCCGGTCGCCATCAGCGGCGATCTGACGCGCTTGCGCCAGATCCTCCTCAACCTGCTCGCCAACTCGGTCAAATTCACCGAAAAGGGCGAAGTCGTGCTGACGGTGCGCACGAAGCCCCTCGCGGGCGAGCGAATGCAGCTTGAATTCGAAGTGCGCGACACCGGCATCGGCCTCACCCCCGAAGGCATGGGGCGCCTCTTCCAGTCGTTCTCGCAGGCCGACTCCTCCACCACGCGCAAGTACGGCGGCACTGGGCTTGGCCTCGCGATCAGCAAGCGCCTGGCCGAGCTGATGGGCGGCACGATGTGGGCGGTGAGCGAGGGCCTCGGCAAGGGTTCGAGCTTCATGTTCACGATCGAAGCGCAGAAGGCGACCCTGCCGCAGACACGCTCGCGCGACCTGATCGGCGTGCAGGCGGAACTGGCCGGCAAGCGCCTCCTGATCGTCGACGACAACGCCACCAACCGCAAGATCCTCGCACTGCAGTCGGGCAAATGGGGCATGGCTTCGCGCGACACCGAGTCCCCGGGGGAAGCACTGCGCTGGCTCGAAGCCGAAGAGAAGTTCGACCTCGCGATCCTCGACATGCACATGCCCGAGATGGACGGCCTCGAGCTCGCGCGCGAGATCGCGAAGCGCCGCGCGGCGCCACCCATGGTGCTGTTCAGCTCCCTGGGCCGCCGCGAGCTGGACGACAACGAGGGCCTGTTCCGGGCCTACCTGGCCAAGCCCCTGCGCCAGTCGCAGCTGTTCGACACGCTGGTGAGCCTCCTCTCACGCGAGGTGGTGAAGACCGCGGCCACGACAGCTCCCGCCAAGACCCAGCTGGACCCCGCCATGGCCGAGCGGCACCCGCTGCGCATCCTGCTGGCCGAGGACAACGCGGTGAACCAGAAGCTCGCCTTGCGGCTCCTGCAGCAGATGGGCTACCGCGCCGACGTGGCCTCCAACGGGCTGGAGGCGGTGGAATCGGTCGAGCGCCAGGCCTACGACGTGGTGCTGATGGACGTGCAGATGCCGGAACTCGACGGCCTCGACGCCACGCGCCGCATCTGCGCGCAGCACGTCGCCGGGAAGCGCCCGCGCATCGTGGCGATGACGGCCAACGCCATGCAGGGCGACCGCGAG
>JANNWA010000349.1:0-3510 GCA_031408275.1 Pseudomonadota bacterium | reverse complement strand
TTCCTCGCCAGCATCGCCGGCATGACGGCAATGATGCGTGCCGCGATCGGCGACATCCTGGAGGCAGATGCGGGCGAGCGGATGCTGCTGGGAATGCTGGACGAATGCGCAACCATCGCGCGGGCCGAAGGGTTTCCCGTCAGCGGGGAGATTCTCGGCACGCATCGCAGGACGCTGACCCAGAAGGGTTCGGCCGCCACCGCATCGATGATGCGCGACACGGAAAACGGTGGGCCGACCGAAGCCGACCATATCCTCGGTGCGATGCTTGCCCTGGCGAAAAAGCATGCGCTCCCCGCGCCGATCGTGGAGATGGCCTACACGAGCATGCAGGCCTATGCGGCCCGGCGGGATAGGGAGGCTGGCGCGCGGTCAGCCTAGCGCCGACAACTCCCAGCGCGGCCGCACGCTGAAGGTTGGATCGGCCGGCGGCAGGCCGTGCTTCCAGCGCAGCGCTGCCGCAAACGCGATCATCGCGCCGTTGTCGGTGCACAGTTCGAGTTCCGGGTAGAACACTTCGAAGCCCTCCCGGCCGGCAGCGGCATCAAGTCCGGCGCGCAACTGCTTGTTTGCGCCTACGCCGCCGGCAACGACGAGCCGGCCAAGATTCGTCTTCTGCAGGGCCGAACGGCACTTTGCCACCAGCACATCGACGACGGCATCCTGGAAGGCGCGCGCGATGTCGGCACGGGTAGCGGGGTCGTCCGATTGGCCTCGCGCCAGCAGCATGACCGCGGTCTTGAGGCCGCTGAAGCTGAATTCCAGGTCGTTCGAACCGAGCATCGGCCGCGGCAGCTTGAATCGCCCGGGCTTGCCTGACTCGGCCAGCTTCGATACCGCGGGTCCGCCGGGATAGTCGAGGCCAAGGAGCTTGGCGGTCTTGTCGAAAGCTTCGCCGGCGGCATCGTCCTGCGTTTCGCCAAGCAACTCGTAGTTGCCTACGCCGGTGACGCGCATCAGCTGCGTATGCCCGCCCGAGACCAGCAGCGCGACAAAGGGAAACGCGGGGGCGCGCTTGGAAAGGAGGGGAGACAGCAGGTGGCCTTCGAGGTGGTGGATCCCGACGGCCGGTACGCCGAGTGCGAACGCCAGACTCTTTGCAAATGCGGCACCCACCAGCAGCGCCCCCGCCAATCCGGGCCCCTCCGTGTATGCGATCGCGTCGAGCGCAGCCAGTTCGCGGCCGGCCCGCGCGAGCACATCGCGCGCGAGCGGGATGACGCGCCGGATATGGTCGCGTGAGGCGAGTTCAGGGACCACACCGCCGTATTCCTGGTGCATCGCCACCTGCGAATACAGCGCATGCGCCAATAATCCGCCGCCTTGGCTTGTACTGCGGCTGTCGTACAGCGCCAGTCCGGTTTCGTCGCAGGACGACTCTATCCCGAGAATCAGCATGTCATTGATTTAAAAGGATTGTGTGTTCAATGGTTGGGCGAAGTGTGAGGCAAGGCGCCAAAGCCTGTCCAGTCCGCCCCGCGGCGTTGTTCGCAATGCTGGCGCGCAACCGCATTTTTTCCGTTAAAATCCGCGCCTTTCGCCAAGCCCATAAGCGGGCCGGGCAGCGTTCACGCCAAGCGTTCAAGAGGGGTTATGCCGACTATTCGCCTTAAGGAAAACGAGCCGTTCGAAGTGGCCATTCGCCGTTTCAAGCGCACCATTGAGAAAACCGGGATGCTCACCGAACTGCGCGCCCGCGAGTTCTACGAGAAGCCCACTGCCGAGCGGAAGAGGAAGCTCGCCGCCGCGGTGAAGCGCAACCACAAGCGCCTGCGCAGCCAGATGCTGCCGAAGAAGATGTACTGAGCGGTACCGCTTTACCAAGCCGCGATCGCGAGACGCAAGTCCGGTCGCGGCTTTTTCATTTCCGGGGTCCGAAATGTCGTTGAAAGCACAGATCACCGAAGTCATGAAGGCCGCGATGCGTGCGAAGGAAACCGCACGCCTCGGGACCATCCGCCTGCTGCTCGCCGCGATGAAGCAGCGAGAGGTGGACGAGCGCATCGAGCTTACGGATGCCGACGTGATGGGCATCATCGAGAAGATGATCAAGCAGCGCCGCGAGTCGATCGTGCAGTACGAGAAAGGCGCCCGCGCGGACCTGGCGGACGCGGAGAAATTCGAGGTGGGCGTGCTGTCGGCCTACCTGCCGCAGCAGATGGCCGAGGCCGAAGTCGCGGCGGAGATCGACGCGGCGCTGGTTGCGACCGGCGCCAAGGCGATGCCGGACATGGGCAAGGTGATGGCAATACTTAAGCCCAAGCTCGCCGGCCGCGCCGACATGGGCAAGGTCTCGGCGCTGGTCAAGTCGAAGCTCAGCGCCTGAAATCGGGGACAGACCCCATTTTTCCGTGGAAAAATGGGGTCTGTCCCCGATTTCAATGATCCCAGACTCGTTCAAACAGGACCTCCTCAACCGCGTCGACATCGTCGATGTGGTGTCCCGCTACGTCCAGTTGAAGAAGGGCGGGGCGAACCTCATGGGGTTGTGCCCCTTCCACACCGAGAAGTCGCCGTCGTTCACGGTGAGCCCGGCCAAGCAGTTCTATCACTGCTTTGGGTGCGGGGCCCATGGAAACGCGATCGGATTCATGATGGCCTACGCGAGCATGGGCTACGTCGATGCCGTGAAGGATCTCGCCGCGGGTGCGGGGATGACCGTGCCCGAGGCACCGCGCACCCCGCAGGAAACGCAGCGCCGCGAGCGCGAGACGGACCTTTATGGGGTGATGGAAAAGGCGATGGAGTTCTTCCGCGCCCAACTCAAAGGCTCGCCCGCGGCGATCGGCTATCTCAAGGGCCGCGGGCTGAGCGGCGAGATCGCCGCGCGCTTTCGCATCGGATACGCGCCGGACGACTGGCAGGGGCTCAAGGCGGCATTTCCCGACTACCAGGACAAGAGCCTGGTGGAGACGGGTCTGGTCATCGACAACGACGAGGGCAAGCGCTACGACCGCTTTCGCGACCGGGTGATGTTCCCGATCCTGAACCAGCGCGGTTCGGTGATCGGTTTCGGTGGTCGCGTCATGGGCGACGACGAGCCGAAATACCTCAACTCTCCCGAGACCGCGTTGTTCGAGAAGGGGCGCGAACTCTACGGGCTGACGCAGGCGCGCGATGCGATCCGTACCTCCGGGCGGGTGCTCGTCGTCGAGGGATACATGGATGTGGTCGCGCTCGCCCAGTACGGCGTAGGTTATGCGGTGGCTACGCTGGGCACCGCGACGACGCCGATGCATGTGACCAAGCTGCTGCGCCTGGCCGACGAAGTCGTGTTCTGCTTCGACGGCGACAAGGCGGGGCGCAAGGCCGCCTGGCGCGCGCTGGAAACCAGCCTGCCGCTCGCGCTCGACCACAAGCCGATGCGCTTTCTCTTCCTGCCCGCGGAAGACGATCCGGACAGCTTCGTGCGCAAGCACGGGCAGGAGGCGTTCGAGCGGCTCGCGCGCGAGGCCCAGACGTTGTCCGGTTTCCTGGTGGGCGAGTTGCGCGCGGACGCGGACCTCGTTA
>JANNWA010000348.1:0-2793 GCA_031408275.1 Pseudomonadota bacterium | reverse complement strand
TGGTGTTGGTGGCCGCATCCACTTCGAGCAGGTCGACGAAGCGTCCGCCGTCGATCTCGACGCAGGCGCTGCATTTTCCGCAGGGCTCGGGCGTGATGCCGGTTTCGCAGTTGAGGCACTTGGCGAGGATCCGCGCGATCGTCGTCTTGCCGACGCCGCGCGTCCCGGTGAAGAGATACGCATGGTGCAGCCGCTGCTTTTCCAGCGCATGGCGCAGCGCCTTGACGACGTGCTCCTGCCCCACCAGCGTCGAGAAACTCCTGGGCCGGTATTTTCGCGCCAGACCGAGAGAAGTCATGCAGAGATTCTAACAGCGCCGCCTCGGCGCTTGCGCCCCCGGGGAGGGAGGTCTGAGGAGGGAGGGTCGTCAGACCCTCCCTCCTCTCGTAACCTGCACCGAGCGAACGGGCGCAGCCCGTTCGCGCAAAAGGTGGCGAGCCTTGTCCCCGGCACTTGCGGTAAGTAGCTGTGGCTGCTTCCTTCCGGACCTGACCAGGTTCACCACGCCGCAATGCGGGGGGGCCCGCCGTTGAGCGCCCATTGTAAGCCATAGCGAGAGTCGGTAGCTTCCCGCCTGCCTGGGCACACCCGAATTGAATCCAGAAGGGCTGCTACCATCCGGCCTACTGAACACCCGTTGCGAGACAAGACAATGACCACGCGTGCACGCCCGGGAGCGTTGGGGTGAATAAGCGGCTGCCCATGCCCAACCTGACCAGCGCCATCCGCGAGTTCTTTCGCCTGCAGGCAGCCAGCGGTGTCCTGCTCCTGGCCGCGGCCCTGCTTGCGCTGGTGCTGGCCAATTCAGCGTTCGCCCCGGTGTACGCCCTGTTCCTGGACACACCGGTGGAAATCCGGATAGGCACCTTCCTGATCGCAAAGCCGCTGCTGCTCTGGATCAATGACGGCCTCATGGCCGTGTTCTTTTTCCTGGTCGGGCTCGAACTGAAGCGCGAGTTCCTGGAAGGCTCGCTCGCCCAGCCGTCGCAGGTCACGCTGCCGGCCCTTGCCGCGCTGGGCGGCATGGCGATTCCCGGACTCGTCTATTGGCTGATCAATCGGGCCGACCCGGTGGCGGTCCGGGGCTGGGCGATCCCCACAGCCACCGACATCGCCTTCGCGGTGGGCGTGCTGGCGCTGCTCGGCAATCGCGTCCCCGGATCGCTCAAGGTATTCCTTCTCACGCTGGCGATCCTCGACGACCTGGGCGCGATCGTGGTGATCGCGATTTTCTACACCGACAGTTTGTCACCGGTCTCGCTTGTTTTCGCCGCGGCCGCGCTCGCCGCGCTCGCCCTGCTCAATTGGCGCGGGGTCACCTCCCGGCCAGCGTACATGTTCGTCGGAATCGTGCTCTGGGCATCGGTGCTCAAGTCCGGCGTGCACGCAACGCTCGCCGGCGTCGCGCTTGCGTTCTTCATCCCCATGCGCGGCGCGGGGCCGGACACCCCCTCGCCGCTGCGCGAACTGGAACACGACCTGCATCCGGTGGTGGCCTACGCCATCCTGCCGCTCTTCGCCTTCGCCAATGCCGGCGTGCTGCTCGAGGGCGTAACGCTCACCACCCTCGCCCAACCGGTGCCGCTCGGCATAGCGCTGGGGTTGCTCGCAGGCAAGACCGTAGGCGTATTCGGGGTGGTATTCCTCGTGGTGAGGCTCGGCCTCGCGCGCCTGCCCGAGGGCGCGAGCTGGGGCGCGATGTTCGGCACCGCAGTGCTCTGCGGGATCGGCTTCACCATGAGCCTGTTCATTGCGTCGCTCGCATTCGAGGACGCGCCGGCGGCGTTTTCCACCCAGACCCGCCTGGGCATCCTGTTGGGATCACTGCTGGCCGGAATCGTGGGCTATGCGATCCTTCGTGCCACGCTTCGCCCGCGCACCTGACGTTAGAATGGCCGCCAGCCATTGATGCACATCCGCCGCAGGACGCAACAAATTCCTAGCCCGCTACAACCCAAACGAGGAACCGCAATCATGCATAAATTAATCGCTGCAGTTTTTCTCTCAGCAGGGCTGCTCGGCGCCGCAGCGATGGCCGCGGATGCCATGAGCACATCCGCCACGGGCGAGCTCGTCACAGGTGAAGCCATCCAGGTCACAGCCGAGGTGGTCGCCGTGGACATGAAATCACGCAAGGTCACCTTGAAGACGGCGGACGGCGCGGTATCGAGCTTGGTCGCCGGCCCGGAAGTCACCAACCTGGCCCAGGTCAAGCCGGGGGACCGCGTCGTGGCCCGCTACAGCCAGGCGCTCACCATGCACCACAAGAAAGGCCCGGGCGTGCGCGTCAGCGAGGAATCGCTCAAGGGCGGCAAGTCGGCCCCCGGCGAAAGGCCGGCGGCGGCGACAACCCGCACGGTGCATTTTGTCGCCGACGTCACGGCCGTCGACGCCAAGGCCGGGAAAATCTCGGTCAAATCCGCCAAGGGCCAGACCTACGAACTCGCCGTAAAAGACAAGAGTAAATTGTCCGGGATAGCGGTCGGCGACCAAGTCGAAGGCACGTTCCTGCAAGTGGCGGCGATCGCCGTGGTCCCGCGCGAAGGCAAAAAGTAGCCTGACGGGAACAGGATCGTCAGGACGACCTGACTGCCTGACGGTGCTTGTTTGTGGCGGAGAGAATGGGATTCGAACCCATGATACGGATTAACGTATACACGCTTTCCAAGCGTGCGCCTTCAGCCGCTCGGCCATCTCTCCGTTTGCCTGCATGAAGCCAATCAGATGGAGCGGGAGGAGGATTTTAGCAGAAGCCCGGACCCTGTTCACAGGACGCCCAACCAGGCGCCGAAC
>JANNWA010000347.1:0-35443 GCA_031408275.1 Pseudomonadota bacterium | reverse complement strand
GCGACCGCATCGGCCACGGCGCGAGCCCAGTCCTCTTCGCTCGTTACGTCCATCGCAATCGCGCGGCCGCCGGTTTCCTCTGCGGTGCGCTGCGCTCCGGCCGCATCGAGGTCGGCCGCGGCGATCTTCGCGCCATGAGCCGCCAGCAGCCGCGCGGCTTCCGCGCCGATACCGGATGCGGCGCCAGTGACCAGCGCGACCTTGCCTTTGAGGGTGTTCGGTGTGATGTCCATGGGCCGGATTCTCTCACTCCTTCCGGTCGGCGCTATAGACTTCGCGTTGCATACATACACCCGGGAGAAACCGCATGGCGCAAGCATCCGCCTTTGACCCTGCCGCACTCGCTATCCGCGATGGGCTCGCGCGCCAATGCAGCCTCGCCTGGGAGCGCCTCGCCTCGGCCGGGACCTGGTGGACCGGAGCGGAACGGCTGGCGATTGCCGCCGAGGTACGCAGGGCGCACGCCTGCGGCCTGTGCAGGCGCCGCAAGGAGGCGCTCTCGCCGTACACCGCGGAGGGCAGCCATGACGGCCCCGGACACTTGCCCCTCTCGATCGTGGAGATCGTGCACCGCATCGCCACCGACGCCGGCCGCCTGACAAAGAAGTGGCTGTATTCGATGTTCGAATCCGGCGTCACCGAGGAACAGTACGTCGAGGCTGTCGGCGTCGTCGCGCTCATCACGGCGCTTGACTCTTTCGACCTCTCGCTCGGGCTGCCCCAGCGCCCGCTCCCGGCAGCCCGGCCGGGGGCGCCGAGCCGCCATCGCCCGGCCGGCGCCAGGCGCGACCTGGCCTGGGTCAGTACCGTTGCGCCGGAGGATCTCGCCCCCGGAGACCCGGACCCGTACCGGATCCATGGTGCGAAGAACATCCACCGTGCGCTGAGCCTGGTGCCCCAGGAGGTGCTGAATTTCTTCGACCTCGACGTGGAGCTCTACCTCAAGGACCACGAGATCCGCGATTTCGCGCAGGAGTATCGCGCCCTTTCGCACGTGCAGATCGAACTCCTTGCGGGACGGGTATCGGCGCTGAACGGGTGCTATTACTGAACGGTCAGCCATACGGCGCTGCTCCGTGCGAGCGGCCAACATGCAGGCGAGGAGGTCGCCTTGGGCGCCGCGCTGGAAGGCGACGGCAGCGGGGTCGGCGTACCGCATGGGTCGATCCTGGTGGAGTTCGGCGAGGCGATGCTTCGCGGGGACGCCAAGCGTCGAGAGAGCGCGCGCGAGGCGGTCCACGCGGCGATGGGCGCCGCGGCGATGGTCGATGCGGCGGCGATCGTCGCCTCGTTCAATGCAGTGGTAAAGCTTGCGGACGGCAGCGGCATCCCGCTGGAGGATTTCAAGGAGCAGGCGACCGCAGGCCTGCGTGAGGAACTCGGGCTGGAAAAACTCAACCGCGGCGCGGGCTGACCGCCGCGACGAGGTCCGCTCAGCCCGGCTTGCCCGAAGGTACACCCGCCGGTTCATTCAGCGGCCAGGCGCTCGCGTCGATGGTATCGCGGTAGGCATGCCAGGTCGCGTAGCCCAGCAGCGGGATGGTCACGGCCAGCCCGATCATCGCGGTGGCAAACCCGATCGCGGTCAGGCCGACGATCAGCATCGCCCAGACCGCCATGGCCGGCTTGTTGCGCAGGACCGCATTCACGCTCGTGACGATCGCGGTGATCGCGTCGGCGTCGCGGTCGCAGATCATGGGCAGCGAGAAGGCGCTGAACACGAACGTCAGCAGCGCGAAGATCGAGCCGACGGCCGAGCCGATCGCAAGGAACCCCGCCAGCTGGCCCCAGTCGGGGTTGGACTGCACCGGGAAGAACACGTGGACCATGGACCCCGCGCGCGCCCAGACGAGGAACAGGACCAACAGCGCCAGCGCAAACACCATGACGGTGCCCAGGGTCTTGCGCGACTCGACGAGGCAGCGGGACAGGGACGGCACCAGGCCGCGCTCCAGCTGGCGGCTGATCGAGTACAGGCCGAGTGCAAGTACCGGCGCGACGAACACGAACCCCGACAGTAGCACCAGCGCAGCCCAGTAGCTGCCGAGCTTGAGCCCGATCCCGGTCACCAGCCAGGACAGCAGCATGATTGCGATTCCGTACCCGAGGCTCTGCCCCGGGGCGCGCCGGTAGTCCTGCCAGCCCTTGGCCACCCACCCGAACGCAGCGCCCGCAGGCAGCTGGCGGCACGGCGCCGCGAAAGGCAGCGGCACTTTCTCCGGGCCTGCCGTCGCGAGCGGGGACGAGTGTTCCGACATGGCGCTCACTTTATCGCATGCCAGGCCCGGTGCGGCGGCGGGCGGCTGGGGCGCCTGAAGTCCTCGGGCACGCTGCGGTGAGTGATTTCGCGCAGCCCGAGGCCCTGTTCCAGCTGCGGATCGATCGCAAAGGTGCGCAGGTTGGTGGAAAAGTACAGTTCCCCCCCCGCGGCGAGCAGCGCGTGGCACTGCCGCACCAGCCGGACGTGGTCGCGCTGTACGTCGAGCACGCCCTGCATCTTCTTGGAGTTCGAGAAGGACGGCGGATCGAGCACGATCACGTCGAAGCGCTGCGCCTGTTCGGCCGCCTCTGTCAGCCAGGCAAGCACGTCGGCGCGAACCAGCACATGCCGGCCGGTGTCGATGCCGTTGAGCGCGAAGTTGCGCACGGTCCACGCCTGGTAGGTGTTGGAGAGGTCGACCGTGACGGAGGAAGCCGCGCCGGCGCGCGCGGCGTAGACCGTGAAGCTGCCGGTATAGGCGAAGAGGTTCAGGAAACGGGCGCCCCGCCCGGCGGTGGCGCGCGCCGCGACGGTTTCGGCCACCAGGGCGCGCGCCGGCCGGTGGTCGAGGAACAGGCCCGTGTCGAGGTAGGTTTCGAAGTTGGCCTCGAAGCGATGTCCGTTTTCTTCCACGACATGCGGCTCGGCGGTGTCATCGAGCTTTTCATACTGGGAGGTGCCACGCTGGCGCTCGCGGCGCTTCAGATGCAGCTGCGCCGCGGGAAGAGCGCAGACCGCGCAGATCGCATCGCACACCGCCACCAGCCAGGCGGTGTACTCCGCGTCGCTGCGCTTCCAGCCGGTGTCGATCTCCTGCACGTGCAGGTGGACCTCGGTGCGGGGCGCGACGGCTTCGTACCAGTCGATCGCGAAGGGGAACTGCGGCACGTCGCGGTCGTAGACGCGATAGCAGGTGACGCCGCGCCGCCGCGCCCACTTCTGCCAGTGGGCGAGGTTCTTGCGCAGGCGGTTGGCGAAGGCCGAGATATCCAGGCCGGGAGGCGTTGAATGTACTGGAACAGGTACATTAACTGCCATCCGACCTGCTTCGATGCTTGACTTTTCAATCATAAAGTTCGTAATTAAGGTCCCCGTACCTTGCGGTGGCGTGACTTGCGCTTGGGCCATCAAGGCTGCCCGCTTCGTCGTCCTTGAATTCCCCGTCTGTATGGATTGTCACGCAAACCGGCGCGGCGAAAAAGGCGCGAGGTCGTATTCGGGCGCGCGGCCCAGTATTTGGCCTGCGGTGATGCGCCCGATCGCCGGGCCCAGGGTCATGCCGTTCTGCGCCACCGCATGGTAGAGGCCCGGCACGCGCGCGGATTCGCCGATCACCGGCGCGGTGGTGAACGCGATGCCGGTCCACGAGCGGATCACGTGCACGGCCCCGAGCCCGGGCAGCATGGCGGACACCACGGCGAGGTTGCCGCAAAAGCCGTCCGCGGAGGGCCGCATGCGCCCTGCGCCCGGATCGTAGACCGCCTTCCACCCGCCGCCGATCACCAGGTTGCCGCTGGCCGCCTGCTTCAGCGTCAGGCGGCGCGTCGCGTGGGCGAGGTGATACGGGATCATGGGCGGCAGAGCCTCGGTCACGAGCATCTGGATCGGGTTCGGGCGCACGGGAATCGAATCGCCGGCCAGCGCTGCGATTGAACCCGCCCACGCCCCGGCGGCGTTGACGATGCGCTGCGCCGAAAATACGCCGCGAGTGGTGCGGACGATGAAGCCGGCGCCGGCGCGTTCGATGCCGACGACCTGCGTGTGCGTGTATAGCCGCGCACCGGCGGACAAGGCTGCGGCCAGCACGGCCGGCGAGGCCTTGAGCGGGTTGAGCTTGCCCTCGTCGCGCGATAGCGAGGCCGCGAGGATGTCCTTCGACAGGTACGGCGCCAGCGCGCGCGCTTCGTCGCCCGTGATCAGGTCGATCGCGAGGCCGGCCCGGCGCTCGATCGCGACCTTGCCTTCGAGGTGGGCGACGCTTGCCGCGTCGTCTGCGACCGTGATCCCGCCTTCGATGGCGATTTCGAAGTCCGTTGCGGTTTCGTTCGCCAGTTCGTCCCACAGGTAGACGGAGTCGCGTTGCAGTCGCAGCGTGGAAGCCGCCGCGCGCGCGGTCTCCGAACCCAGATCCGGGAAGCCGAACGTCTGGTACTGGACGTGCAGGCTGCCCGCGTTGACGCCGGACGCTTCCGCATGCGGCAGCCCGCGCTCGAGCACGACGACATCCTGCCCCAGGCGCGCGAGTTCGCGCGCCACGCTGAGTCCGATCACCCCGCCACCGATCACGAGCGTGCCGACGTCCGCGATCCGGTCGCCGGGCGCCGCCCCGGGATCAGGCGCAGCCTCGTTGAGCGCGGCCGGCGTGTTGAGTTCGGCCCGGACAAGCGCAATCGCGCCTACCGGCACCGGCCTCAGCGGCGCCTGCACGCGGAAGAACGTGTCCGCGCCTGCTTGCACGCCCGCTTCGCTGGCGATCATGCCCGCGATCGCCGGCGAGCAGTAGCGGCCCTGGCAGGGACCCATGCCGCAGCGCGTGGCCCGCTTGATCGCCGCGAGCGTACGTGCGCCGGCGGCGATCTCGCGGCGCACGATGCCAAAGCCCACGCCCTCGCAGCGGCAGGCGATGGTGTGATCAGTTGCAAGCCGGTCGCCGACCTGCGGCATCGCGAAGATGCGCCACAGGGCGTTCTGGAAAACCGCTTCGAGTTCGAGTCCATGCCGCGCTCGGGCCGCCATTGCCGGGCGCTGCCCGCCCTGGCCCGCGAGATCCGCGGCGGCGGCCGAACCGGCGAGCGTGCCTTGGTAGAGTGCCGCGTGCGCGCCCCACGGTCCGCCGGCATCCCCGGCGATGAATACGTCCCGGAGCGAGGTGCGCCCGTCGTGATCGTGCAGGGCGACGAGCGTAGTGCCGTTGCGCGGATCCGCCTCGTGCCGGCAGCCCAAAAGGCGCGTGATCTCGCTCGAAGGCGCGAAGCCGTATCCGGTACAGACCGCATCGACTTCGAACGTCTTCTCGCTGCCCGGCATCACTGCGCCGTGCGCATCGATGGCTGCGACGACCGCACGCTCCGCGCGCCCCGCGCCTTCGACGCGGACGAGGACATGCTTGTACAGCACAGGCACCCCGAGCCGCCGCAGCGTGGCAAGGTATCCGGCACCTCGCACCGCAAGGCCGGGCCGCGCGCCCCAGAGGGTGACTATGTCAGCCGCGGCGGCACTGAAGGGCGACGCGGCGCCCTCGGCAACCGCAACGACCTCCACACCATCCTTCGCAAGGTCCGCCGCCACCTGCAGATTCAGCGGGCCGTTCCCGGCGAACAGCACGCGCCGGCCGGGTGACACGCGGTAGGCGCGCGACAACGTCTGCGCGGCGCCCGTGGTCATGACCCCCGGCAGCGTCCATCCGGGCACGGGCCACGATCGTTCGTACGCACCCGTTGCGACGACCAGTTTGTCCGCGCTCCACGCAATCTGCCCTTCGTGGTCGAGCGCGCGCACTTCGACGCCGCCATCGGCGCGCACCCGAACGTCCCACACGAGGGTGGCGCTGAAGATGCGCACTCCGCGGCCGAGCACTCGTGCAACGAGTTCCCCGCCCTGGCGGAACTGGCTGTCCGCGGGCCGTCCTGCGCTGAAACGATGGCTGCCGGCGAGTGGCTTGAAGTACTGGCCGCCGGGGGCCGGCCGCTCGTCGAGGATCGCCACCGCTGCGCCGAGGGCGCTTGCCGCATCCGCCGCAGCCAACCCGGCCGGGCCCGCGCCGATCACGAGGACCGCGCAGCGTTCTTCCCTGAGCGAGGGCGGCGGAAAAGGGATGCTGGTCTCGACCGGCTGCTTGCCGGTGGCGACCCGCATGCCCGGCTTCACGGTAGCCAGGCACGCGCGCTGGCCAGGAACGCCGTCGATCGTCACGCGGCATTCGAAGCACGCGCCCATGCCGCAGTAGAGGCCGCGGGGTTCGTCATGCTCCGTACGGCGCAGCGCAATCCGACCGGCCGCGGTCAGCGCGGCGGCAACTGTCTCGCCTTCGAGCGCGGGTGTCGGCTGCCCGTCGAGCAGGATCTCGACCGGGGCGCGCGCCTGCTCAATGCCGGCGCGGGGAATCCGCAGCGCGTCGGATCCCGGGTGAATGGAAGGGGCGGCCTTCAAAGGGAAAGGATGTGACCCTCGTCCGGCTTCGCGCGCCCGTCGAGCATGTCGAGGTATACCCGTTCTACGTCCGCGGCTCCCTTGCCGCGGACGACCTTCATCCAGCCCTGCGATGGCGAGGAGACGGTGCCGAGGAACGCCTTCCACGCAAGGGCGATGCGCCCCTGCAACTCCGCCGGGCCCCAGTCGGCCATGCGCCTCTTGATCTGGGCGGGCGCAAAGAACAGGGTCGGGCGCGGCCCGGGCAATCCACCCGCGCCGGCAAGGGCGTCCCAGTGCGTGCCGCCCACCGAGCAGCTGTACTTGAGGCAATCGGCGAAATGTTCGTGGACGGCCTTGCGCACCGCGCCGTCGCCCGACATGTCCACATAGGCCGTCGGTGCAGTGCGCGGCAGGGTGTCGACCTCGCCGTATGTGATCACGCGGTCGTAGCAGCCGAGGGCTTCGACGAAAGCGCGGTTGGAGGCCGAGGTGAGCCCGACGACTTCCGGGCGCTGCCCGCTCGTGCCGCGCTGCGCAAGCTGGAACGCCGTGCCATACGCGGTCTTGCTCGACGCGCTGGAGAGCACGACCGACTGCGCGCCGAAGAACGCGTTGTCGGCGAGGAAGTCGTCGATCAGGAACGAGGTGATGAAGAGAGGCCGCAGCAGCATCTGCTCGGCTTCGCGTGCGGGGTCGTACCCGGCATCAGTGGAAGTGCGCAGGTACTGGTTGTACACGGCGTGCAGTGGCTTGCGATGCGCAGCGCCATCGAAGAACCCGGCTTCGCTCATGCGCTCCGGCTGCACTACGACCCAGCCCGACATCGGGTAATAGCCGTAGAAGCGCTCGCCGGGCCTGATCCCGCCGACCGTGGACTTGAGCACCGTGCCGAACCCCCACACCGGGATACGGCCCCAGCCCTCCGGGGCGGGAAAGAAATTCCAGTAGGACATCGCCTCGCCGAACGCGGCATAGGTGACGTTGTTCGAGGTGAACGCGAATTCGTCGACGCGCAGCAGCACCTGCCCGGGAGGCAGGGTCGCGGGCGCGACGGCCGGTGCGAACGTGTGCGTCCGAAGGTCGTCGCGCCGGACCAGGAAATCCTGCGCTGCCGCAACTGCGTTTTCGTCTGCCATGGTCGGGCCCGCGTGTGAACTTCCGCCATCTTAGCGGAGCGCGCAGCGTGTAATATTGCGGCGTGCACCCGGAGAGGGGAAAGCGATGCGATCAACACGCAAGCGCAGTGCAGCCATCACGCTGGTCCTGGCCGGGAGCGCCGCGCTTTCCGGCTGCAGCGAGCCTGAATCCCAGCGCGACATCTATACCAAGCTCGACGACTGCACCAAGGACTGGGGCAATCCGACCCAGTGCGAGCCCGTCCGGGATGGGCGCCACTCGTCGTCGTACTTCTACGGCCCGCGCTACTACGGATCGAGCTTCACCAGCGGACGACCGCGGCCGAGCCCCAACGCGCTGGAGGCCGCCTACGCCGGGCGCGGCGGTGTCATCGCCCGGGCAGACACGGACCGCGGCACGAATTCAGGCGGCAGCGTCTCGTCTGGATCCAGCCGCAGCACGTGGCCGGCCAACACGGCGATGCCGGGAAGCAGCACCTGGACCGGAAGCAATTCTTCCGCCAGCCGCAGCGCCTCCCCGAGCAGCAGCACCGTCAGCCGCAGCGGCTTCGGTTCGAGCGCGCACGCATCGTCCTCGGGCGGCTGAGATGCGGCGCGAGGCCTCCACGCCGCGGACCAACTGGAAGGCGCGCTGCGAAGATGCGGGCTTTTCCTTCCATTCGATGGACGGCACCTACTGGGACGAGTCGGCCTGCTATGCGTTCAGCGCCGACCAGGTCGACCGGCTGGAGGCGGTGACCGAAGAGCTGCACCGCCTGTGCCTCGCCGCGGTGGACGTGGTCGTGAAGGAACAGCGCATGGCGCAGTTCGCGATCCCCGAGCCGTTCCATGCCATCGTCGCCGAGTCCTGGCGGCGACGCGACCCCACGGTCTTCGGGCGCTTCGATTTCAGCTGGGCCGGTGAAGGCGACCCGAAGATGCTCGAGTACAACGCGGACACGCCGACCGCATTGCTCGAGGCGAGCGTCGTGCAATGGCACTGGCTCGAGGACGTGCGCCCGGACTCGGACCAGTTCAATTCGCTGCACGAAAAGCTCATCGACAGGTGGAAAACGCTCAAGGGCCCCGGGCCCGCAAGGCCGCTGTGGTTTGCCTGCGTAATGGGCAACGAAGAGGATCTGGGCAACACCGAGTACCTGCGCGACACCGCGCTGCAGGCCGGGTGGGACGCGCGCGCCCTGGGGATCGAGGACCTGGGCTGGGACGCCTCCCGGCAGCGGTTCGTCGATCTCAAGGACGCAGTTGTGGAGCGCATCTTCAAGCTCTACCCCTGGGAGTGGATGGTGCGCGAGGCGTTCGCGCCGCACCTGCTCCTGCAGACGGCACACTGGATCGAGCCCGCCTGGAAGATGCTGCTGTCCAACAAGGCGCTGCTCGCGGTACTGTGGGAACTGAACTACGGGCACCCGAACTTGCTGCCGGCCTACTTTACCGCCGCGCGGTTCGCGGGCGAGTACGTGAAGAAGCCGCTGCTCTCGCGCGAGGGTGCGAACGTGACCCTCAACCGGCGCCTTGGCCTGGTGCGCGAGCCGGGCGGGTACGGTGCCGAAGGATGGGTGTACCAGGGTTATGCGCCCTTGCCGGGCTACGAGACGCCCGGCGGGAGGCGCTACGCGGTGATCGGCTCGTGGATCGTGGGCGAGGCGGCCGCCGGGATGGGAATCCGCGAGGACGATTCGCCGATCACGAAGAACACCAGCCGGTTCGTGCCGCACTATTTCGAATGAGGAGGACGCGCAGATGGAATTCCTGAAAATCTCCCTGCAGGGCCTGGACGAGTTCCTCGTCTATTTCGGCCTGTGCATCGGCTTCGTGGTGCTGTTCCTGGCCATCTACCTGCACATCACGCCGTATCGCGAGATCGCCCTGATCCGGGAAGGCAACAGCGCGGCCGCCGCCAGCCTCTCGGGGACGCTGATCGGCTTCGTCCTGCCGCTGGCCTCGGCCGTCGAGCACAGCGTGAACCCGTACGACCTGGCGATCTGGGCGACGATCGCGCTGGTCGTGCAGCTGCTGGTGTATCTGGCCACCCGCGTGGTCCTGCCCGGCATCGGCCGCGACATCCCGGCCGGCAAGGTTGCATCCGGCGTATTCCTCGGAGCCGTGTCCGTCAGCGCCGGAATCCTCAATGCGGCCAGCATGAGTTACTGAGCGGAGCCTGGCTAGATCGCAGCTCCGTTCGTGCCGTCGAAGAAGTGCACGCGCACCGGATCGAGCGCGAGCCGCAGAGTCTCCTGCGGCTTGACGCGCACCGCCGGATCGACACGCACCACCATCCGCACCTGACCGACGCGGATGTTGACGAGGATTTCGTTGCCGAGCGGTTCGACCACCCCTACCGTGGTGTCAAAGCAGTACTCTGCCGGATCGGCACCGGTTGCCGGATGCAGCGCCTCGGGACGCACGCCGAGGGTCATCCGCTTCCCGATCTGCGCGCGCAGGCGCTCCACCAGCTGGGGCGGGACCTTCAGACGAACGCCCTCCGCGTCCGCCCACAAGACGCCCTCCGAGTCGCTGATCGTCACATCGACGAAATTCATCGCGGGCGAGCCGATGAACCCTGCGACGAACCGGTTCGCCGGCTTGCCATAGAGCTCCAGAGGCTCGCCCACCTGTTGCACCCAGCCGTCCTTCATCACCACGACGCGGTCACCGAGGGTCATCGCCTCGACCTGGTCATGGGTTACATAGATCGCTGTCGTTTTCAGGCGCTGGTGGAGGCCCTTCAGTTCCACGCGCATCTGCACGCGCAGTTGCGCATCCAAGTTGGAGAGCGGCTCGTCGAACAGGAACACCTCCGGGTGGCGGACGATCGCGCGCCCGACGGCAACCCGCTGGCGCTGCCCGCCGGAGAGCTGGCGCGGTTTCCTCTCGAGCAGCGACTCGATCCCAAGGATCCCGGCCGCATCCTGCACGCGTTTCAGGATTTCCTCTTGCGGGTACTTGCGCATCTGCAGGCCGAAAGCCATGTTCTGGAACACGCTCTTGTGCGGATACAGCGCGTAGTTCTGGAACACCATCGCGATGTTGCGGTCCATCGGCGGCAGTTCGTTCACCACCTGGTCACCGATCAGGATGTCGCCCGAGGTGATTTCCTCGAGCCCCGCCACCATGCGCAGCGTCGTCGTCTTGCCGCAGCCGGAGGGCCCGACCAGAACCATGAACTCGCCGTCGCGGATCTCGAGGTTGACGTCCTTGACGGCGTGAAAACCGTTCTCGTAGTTCTTGTTCAGATTGCGGATGGTGACGTTCGCCATGGCGGTGCAGTGCCTTATCCCTTCACCGAGCCGGTAAGGCCCGTGACGTAGTATTCGACGAAGAATGAATAGACCAGCGCGACCGGAATCGAACCGAGCAGCGCACCCGCCATCAGCTGGCCCCAGAAGAAGATGTCGCCGCGGATGAGCTCCGACACCACGCCCACGGGGACTGTCTTCAGCTCAGCCGAGGACATGAAGATCAGCGCGTAGATGAACTCGTTCCACGACAGCGTGAAGGCGAAGATCCCGGCCGAAAGGATTCCCGGGATCGCCACAGGAAAGATGATTCGCACCATCGCGCCGAATCGCGTCGCGCCATCGATGCGAGCGCACTCCTCGAGCTCCTTCGGGATGGTCTTGAAGTAGCCCATCAGGAGCCAGGTGCAGAACGGGATCAGGAACGTCGGATAGGTGAGCATCAGCGCCCACGGCGTGTTGCCCAGGTGCAGGTCGCGGATGATGTCGGCAAGCGGTATGAACAACAGCGTCTGCGGCACGAGATAGGTGACGAAGATCGCAGTCCCGAGGAATTCCGAGCCGCGGAACTTCAGGCGCGCCAGCGCATAGCCGGCGAACATTCCGCATACGAGCGAGATCAGCGTCGATACGAGGGCGATCAGCATCGTGTTCCACAGCCATTTCGGGAACGCGGTCGTCTTGAGCAGTTCGATGAAATGCTCCAGGGTCGGGTGCAGCGTCCAGAACGGGGTCGCGCTCGCCTGTCGCCAGGTGCGGTAGAGCTCATGGTCCGGACGCAGCGCGGTCACGGCCATCCAGTAGAACGGGAACAGCGTGAAAAAGATAAACGCCAGCATCGGAATGTAGAAGAAAAACCATTTCTTCCATTTGCGCTCGATCAGCATCTCGCTAGGCCCCTTCCAAACGTTTCATGAATCGCAGCTGGACCCAGACCACCCCGAACAGCACCGGAAACATGAATAGCGACAGCGCAGCGCCTTCGCCGAGCAGCCCCGAGGCGACTCCTACCTGATAGGCGTAGGTGGCGATCAGGTGCGTCGAATTGGCAGGGCCGCCGCCTGTGAGCACGTAAATCAGCTGGAAATCCGAGAAGGTCTGGATCACGGAGAACACTACCACCACCAGCGTCACCGGAATGAGCAACGGCCAGGTGACGTGCCAGAAGCGGTGCCAGGCATTGGCGCCGTCGAGGGCCGCAGCCTCGTGCAGATCCGGGCTGATCGTCTGCAGGCCAGCGAGCAGGGTGATGGCGAAGAACGGCATTCCGCGCCAGGTATTGACCAGCACGGCGCACCACATCGCCCAGTCGCCGTCGGACAGGAACGGCAGCCGGTCGGTAATCAGGCCGCTATGAAAAAGTACCCAGTTCATCACGCTGAACGTCGGATCGAACATCCAGCGCCAGGCAAACGCCGAGAGCACCGTAGGGATGATGAAGGGCAGCAGCATCGAAGCACGGATCAGCCGCTTGAAACGAAAATGCCGGTTGAGCAGCAGCGCCAGCCACATGCCAAGCGCGAGTTTGAAGATGGTCGCCCAAAACGTATAGAACACCGTGTTCTTGAACGCGACCTGGAAGATGGTGTCGTTCCAGGCCTTGGTGAAGTTGGCAAGCCCGACGAACTGACCCGGATCGCCTACCCGGATACTGGTCAGCGAGAACCAGATCGCCATCACGAAGGGGTAGGCGATGAAGATCGCGAGAATGACCACGCTTGGTGCGAGCAAAACCGAAGCGAGCAGGTTCTCGCTTTCAAGCAGCCGCTTGACCCGCGACACACGACCGCGCTCGCCGGGGAGCGCCGCACTCGCGGCCCCCCCCGAGCCCCTCACCACCGGATTGCTCAAAACTCGCCGATCAGGTGTAGATCTTGGCAAGTTCGCCCGCGGCCCACTTCACCGCTTCCTCGGGCTTCATCTTGCCGTTCGCCGCCTGCGCATACATGTCGACAATGATGTACTTGTTCCATGCCTCGGCGGCCTTCTTGTCCGGCGTGCTGGCGAAGCCCATGTGGCGGCCCTTCTGCGACGCCGTCTTGAACGGCAACATCACCGGATCGACGTCCCACATCTTGTGCTTCTCCCACTGGGATGTCGGTGCAATCGCAAACCCCTTCTGCACTACGATCCACTTCTCGTAGTTGGCCGGGGTGTGCGCCCAGCGCAGGAACTCCTTGGCGCCTTTCTCGTTCTTCGAGTACTTCATCACCATGTGGGTGAACGCCGTGTGGTAGGGGAACTGCCCCTTGGGCCCGGCGGGCAGCGGCGCGTGGAGGATGTCGGTATGCAGCGGCGCGCCCTTCTCGGTCTTGAACTTGTCGGCACCGTTGAGCGCTGCGACGTAAATCGAAGCGCCGTTCAGCGTCGCGCATATATCGCCGGACAGGAACGCGCGATTATTGTTGCTGTCGTCCCAGGCGAGACCACCCTCGTCGTGCGCGTCCTTCCAGAACTGGGCCATGAAACGCACCGAGTCGACGGTTTCCTTGGAATTGATCACCACCTTGCCCTTGGCATCGACTTCCTGCCCGCCGAAGGACCACATCAGCGGATAGGCGAAGGTCGGCGCGTCGCCGAAAGTATGGCCAAGCGTCTGCCCGATCGGACGTTTCATCGCTTTCAGCTTCTTGCCGGCCTCGTGGTACGCAGCCCAGGTCTTCGGAAATTCCTTGACGCCGATTTCGTCAAACCAGGACTTGCGGTATGAGATCATCCCCGGCACTGTCGCCCAAGGCATCGCCACCCACTTGCCGCCGACCGTGCACATCGCCTGTGGCAGGCCGTAGATGCCGCCCTGCGCCTTGCCGACTTCATCGGCGATGTCGCTTACATCCACCGACCCCGCAGCATAGAGCTGCGGATTGTTATTGAGCAGCATGATGATGTCGGGCCCGCTACCCGACTGTATCCCCGCGGTAGCACGCGCCGGAATGTCGTTGGCATTGACCGTCTCGACGTTCAGCTTGATGCCGAGCGCTTTCTGCACTTCCGGCACGTACACTTCGCGCAGCACCTTGTCGGCGGCCGGCACGAAATCGTTCCAGCGCAGGATATGGATTGTATTGGCCTGGGCGAACACCGGTGCGCGCTGCGCGCTGAGAATCCCCGTGAGGCCGGTCGCTGCCACTCCGGCACCTATGGTTTTTAGAAACTTCCTGCGCTTCATTGTTTCTCCCCCCCCTGGATAAGCGTTTCGGACGATGCAGACGAACGGACGCAATCTGCCTACACGTTCGCGCAATGTCAATGAGTTTCCGGATTCGTCAATGCTCTTGCAGTGCAGCATTCAAGGGTGCGGGCGCTGCGCCCAGCCTGTGCGGCGCCGGATCGACCAAACACGCCACGGCAACTTCAGGCCGGCGCCCCCGCCTGCGGATTGACGACGTGCGCCGGTCGTCGGCCGAGGGAGAAATCAACCACGCTCTGCAGCCCCTCGGTGGCGATGGCATGGAAGCATTCGTCCGTCCAGCAGAGCGCATGCGGCGTGACGATTACGTTGTCCATGCCGAGCAGCGGGTTGGCGGGATCCACCGGCTCCTGCTCGAACACGTCCAGTCCCGCCCCGGCGATCCTGCCTGAACGCAGCGCGTCGATGAGCGCCACCTCATCAACGATCGGCCCGCGCGCAACGTTGATGAGATAGGCGCCCCGCTTCATCAGGGCCAACTGGGGCACGCCCACCAGATGGCGGGTCGCCTCGTTCAGCAGGCAGGTGACCACGACGAAATCCGCCTCGCGCATCAGGCGATCGAGCGGCAGGCAGGTCGCATCGAGCGCCCGCATCGTCGCATCGCTTGCGTACGGGTCGGCGACCACGCGGCGCAAGCCGAACGGCGCCGACACCCTGAGCAACTCCTGCCCGATGCCGCCCGCGCCGATGATGCCGAGCGTGCGCCCCACAAGGCCCGAACCCATCAGCTCGTTGCGCTGCGCCCAGGCCCCTGCGCGGGTGATTCGATCTTTGGCGATGAGGCGCCCGGCAAGTGCGAACAGGAGCGTCAGCGTGGCGACCGCCACCGGGCGCCGGACAGCGAGCGGGGTATTGGTCAGCAGGATTCCCTTTGCGCTCAGCGCAGCGACGTCGACTGAATCGTAGCCTACGCCGTGGCGCGCGACGATGCGCGTGCGGCAGTCCGCGCGGACGAAACCACCCGCCGTGACGCGCGCCGAATTCACGTACAGCCCGTCGTAGCGTGCTGCAATATCAGGCGTGACCTCGCCCGCCGCTTCCGGGATGTACTCCCAGTCCAGGGCCGGATTGCCTTTGAGCACTTCCAGCGCCGCCGTGCCGAACGTCGGGTTGCCGGCGGCGTTCAGCACATCCCGCATGATTCCGAGCTTGAAGGGAACCATCAGCGCGCCTCCCGCAGCGGTGCGAGCGCCGTGCGAATCGCCGTTTGCAGCAGCGTTTGGTCGAGCCCGACGGCGATCATGTTGAATCCGAAGTCGCGGTAGCGGCTCGCCCAACCGGCATCGGCCGCCATGAATCCCAGGCCCTTGCCGTGCCGGCGCGCGGCTGCGACGACGGCCTGCACCGCATGCAGATATACCGGTGACTCGAATTCCCCGGGGATGCCGAGAAAATTCGTCAGGTCGAAGTGCCCCAGCCACAGGACATCGATACCCGGCGTTGCGGCGATCCTGTCAACGCTGGCCAGCCCCCGTTCGGACTCTATCTGTGCGATTACCAGCGTGCGCGCGTTCAGTGCGGTCAGCTTGGCCTTCACGTCACCGCCGGTATAGTCATCTTGTGCGATGCCGAAGGCGGCGCCCCGCCGGCCCTGCGGAGGATAGTGCGTGGCCTCCACGATCCTCGCGGCCTCTTCTGCGCTCTCGACCATCGGCACCATGACGCCATGCACGCCGACGTCCAGCGCGCGCGCCATGAAGTGGTACTCGCTGCGCGGCACCCGCGCGAGCGGCGCGAGACCGATGCCGCGGCAACCGGCGACCAGCATCTTCAGCGTTTCGAATCCCAGCCCTGTGTGCTCCATGTCGAACAGCGCGAACTCGCAGCCCGCCGCTTTCAACACCTGAGGCATGCCGGGCGCGAAAAACTCGAAGATCATCGCACCGCTCACCGTGTCACCGGCCAACACACGCTGCCTGATCACGCCGGGGCCCACGCCGTCTGGTTCGTCCATCTCGCCACCTCCTTTGGAATCCGCCTGCATACTAGCGCGCCAGCCGCGCTACGATGTCGGCCCATGGGCAACTTTTTCCCGATCGTCGACGCGCACCAGCATTTCTGGGATCCCTGCGTGAACTACCATCCCTGGCTGTGCGACCAGCCGCCGATCCCGTTCCGCTATGGAGATTACTCGGCGCTGCGGCGGCCCTATCTGCCGGCCGACTATTTGACCGATGCCGGAATGCACAAAGTGGTGAAAACCGTGTACGTGGAGACCGAATGGGATCCGCAGGACCCGGTGGGCGAGATGCGTTACGTCGAGCGCCTGCGGGGCGAGTGCAGGCTGCCGACCGTGGCAGTCGCGCAGGCCTGGCTGGACCGCGAAGACCTGGTCGCAACGCTGGAGGCGCTGGCGCAGTTCGATTTCGTGCGTGGCATACGACACAAGCCTCTCGCCGGCCAGATGGCGGACGCGCGCTGGCGTGCGGGCTTCGCGCTGCTTGCCGGAAGAAAACTGCGATTTGACCTGCAGACGGCGTGGACACACTTGCCCGAGGCGGCGCGCCTTGCGCACGATTTTCCCGACACCTGCGTCATTCTCAATCACGCCGGACTGCCGGCCGAACGCAGCCGCGAGGGACTCGCCGCATGGAGGAAGGCGCTGCAGGCGCTTGCCGCCTGTCCGAATTCCGTGCTGAAAATTTCGGGACTTGGGGTCCCCGGGCACGCCTGGACGGCGCAATCCAACCGCGAGATCGTGCTCGCGTCGATTGATGTTTTCGGCATCAACCGGGTGATGTTCGCGAGCAATTTCCCGGTGGACGGGTTGTGCGCAACGTTCGACACGATCGTCACCGGAATGCGCTCGATCATGGGCGAATTCACGCCAAACGAGCAGCGCGCCTTTTTCCACGACAATGCAATCCGGATCTATGACATGGAGCGAGTATGAGCAACAGGGAGAACATTGGATATATCGGCGTCGGGCTCATGGGCCTGCCAATGACGCGGCGGCTGGTGTCGTTGGGCTACTCGGTACGCGTGTACGACATCGTTCCCGAACGAGTCACGCAAGCGTGCGCAGCTGGTGCAGTGGCCGCACCATCACCCGCCGACGCCGCGCGAGGTTCGGACCTCGTGCTACTCAACCTGCCCACCACCGATGCAGTGGAGGCGGCGGTATTCAGCGCGAACGGCGTCGCAACGGCGCTGCGGCCACCACAGCTGGTCATTGATTTTTCCACCATCAAGGTCGACGCGTGCAGGGCGTTCGCGCACCGCCTGCGCGAGACGACGGGGGCTGGCTGGATTGATGCCCCGGTCTCCGGCGGCCCGCCCGCCTCAGGCACCGGAACGCTCACGCTGATGGCGGGCGGTGAGGTCGCCGACTTCGCGCAGGCGAAACCGCTGTTGGCCGATGTCGGCGGAAGAATTACCCATATGGGGCCTGCTGGCGCGGGCCTCGCCGCCAAAATGCTCAACCAACTGATCGTCGGCTGCGGCCACGCGGTGATGGCCGAAGCCGTCGTGCTTGCGGAAGCCGCGGGGATCGATCCCGCCCGCCTGCCCGAGTGCCTGTCGGGCGGACTCGCGGACAGTGCGCTTCTGCAAAAGCTGTATCCGCGCATGGTAGTGCGCGACTTCGCGCCCCAGGGCTATGTTCGACAGCTGCTCAAGGATCTGGAAATGGTCAACGAGTTTGCCGGTGCGCTGAAAGCGCCTACGCCGATGATGGGTGAGGCGCTTTCGCTGTATCGAATGCTCGCCCATCTGGGCCATACCGAGCTGGACACGGCCGCTGTGCTCAAGCTCTATGACCGCTAGCAAGGCGGATGGCGAGACACGGTCGCCCGTCATACCTATTGTCGACGCGCACCACCACCTCTGGCAGCTCTCCGGCGGACCGCTGCATTACCCATGGCTGCAGGATCAGGAGCCGCACGAGTTCTTTCTCGGCGAGTACGCCACACTGAAACGTGACTACCTGCCGCCGGACTACCGGCGCGACGCGGCCGGCCAGGCCGTCGTGAAGACCGTGCACGTCGAGGCCGAGTGCCGCCGTGATCAGCAGGTCGCGGAGACACGTTGGCTCACCGAGCTGAACGCCCGCTATGGCATGCCGGACGCCGTCGTCGCGCACGCATGGCTCCACACCGCCAACGCGGAGGAAATCCTTGCGCAGCAAAAGGCATTTCCGCTCGTGCGCGGCATTCGCTCAAAGCCCGTGACCAGCCCCCGCCCGGGGGAATCGGTGGCCGGGGCCGCCGGCTCGATGCAGGATCCGAACTGGCTTGCCGGACTGCGGCTGCTGCGGAAATTCGACCTGTCGTGGGATTTGCGGGTGCCAACCTGGCATCTGGAAGAAGCCGCGCAGGTGGTTCGCGCGAATCCAGACCTTCCCGTGGTGCTGAACCACGCCGGGTTCCCGTGGGACCGGAGCGAAGCAGGGCTCTCCGGGTGGCGACGGGGAATGACGGCGCTGGCCGCCTGCGAGCAGGTCTGCTGCAAGCTTTCCTGCCTGTGCCTGCCCGACTGTCCGTGGGATTTCGAGGCCAACCGCAGAATCGTACTGGAGGCGATCGAGATCTTCGGGATCGATCGATGCATGTTCGCGTCGAACTTTCCGGTGGACGGCCTGCGGGTGACATTCGACCGGCTGTTCCGTGATTTCTGGCGTATGTCCAGCGAGCTGACTGCTTCAGAGCGCAGCAAGTTGTTTCACGACAATGCCGTCGGCTTCTACCGGCTCTGATCTGCCCGGGCGACAGGCTTCGATCACCCTGAGCGATGATTTCGCGCGCTCCGCGGTTGAACGCAAGGCCTTCTTGGGGGGGCGACCCGCGCTGCATCGCCAGGCCCTTCGCCAGCTTCGTCTGGGTCCAATAGCACCAATCCGCGACTGACCGAGCGACTTTGGGCTATCCTCCCGGTTGTGCATCCGGGATTTTCGACCCTACCTCAAGGAGTACGTCGAATTGGCCAAGCCTAATTTCCAATACGAGAAGCGCCAGAAAGAACTCGCCAAGAAGAAAAAGCAGGAAGAAAAGCGCCTGAAGAAACTCGCCGCGAAAGCCGCCGGCGAGCCCGAGGCGGCTGAAGGCCAGCCGCCCGTTGCGGACGAGGCCAAGCCGGGCATCTGAGCACGGCGCAACCAATGAAAAAGCCCGGCAAGCCGGGCTTTTTTTCGTGCGCTTCCGGGGCGTTCCCCGGGAACTAGCCGGAGTACGGCACCACTTTCTGCTTCTGCTGGCCCAAGCCCTGGATGCCTACGGTCATCACGTCGCCCGGCTTGAGGAACACCGGGTTGGGCTTCACACCCATCCCGACCCCCGGGGGCGTGCCGGTGGTGATGATATCGCCGGGCAGCAGCGTCATGTACTGGCTCACATAGGACACGAGATGCGCGCAGCCGAAGATCATTGTGCGCGTGTTGCCGCCCTGCATGCGCTTGCCGTTGACGTCGAGAAACATGTCCAGCACCTGCGGGTCGGGAATCTCGTCGGTGGTCACGAGCCAAGGGCCGATCGGCCCGAATGTGTCGTAGCCCTTGCCCTTGTCCCATTGGGAGGACTGCAGCTGGAAGGCCCGCTCGGAGACGTCGTTCACCACGCAGTAGCCTGCGACGTGCCCGAGCGCCTTGTCCTGCGAGACGTGCCGCGCGGCGGTGCCGATCACGATGCCGAGCTCGCATTCCCAGTCGAGCCTGGTGGAAGCGGGCGGCTGGATGACGTCGTCGTCCGGCCCGTTGATGCAGGTGGTGGCCTTCATGAAGATGATCGGCTCGCTGGGGATCGCCATGCCGGCCTCCTTGGCGTGGTCCGAGTAGTTCAGGCCGATGGCCACGAACTTGCCGATGCCGACGTATGGCACGCCCATGCGCGGGTTTCCGGCGACTATCGGGAGCGTTTCGGGCTTGATTCGCGCCAGGTTCTTCAGCCCGCGCGGCGAGATTTCGTTCGGCCCGATGTTGCCCACGACCTTGGACAGGTCGCGCAGCTTCCCATCGGCATCGATCATGCCCGGCTTCTCGAAGCCGTTCTTGCCATAGCGACAAAGTTTCATTCAGATCTCCCTTTAGCTCTAGATAGTCATTCCGCCATCGACCGAGTACATGTTGCCGGTGGCGAATTTCGATTCGTCGGACGCGAGGAACACGATGATACCGGTGATGTCCTCCGGGGCGCCGAGGCGCCCCATCGGCTGGCGCGCGATGAAGTCCTTCCTGGCCTGCACCGGGTCGGCGAACGCGTTGATGCGGTCGTGCAGCGACGGCGTGTCCACGGTGCCCGGGCCGATGGCATTGCAGCGGATGCCCTGCTTCACGTAGTCGGCGGCGATCGCCTTGGTCAGCCCGATCACGGCCGCCTTGGACGCGCCGTACACGACGCGGTTGGGCAGGCCTTTCACGCTGGAGGCGATCGAGGACATGTTGATGATCGAGCCGCCGCCCTTGGCCAGCATGGCCGGCAGGAACGCCCGGCAGGTGTAGTACATGGAGCGCACGTTGAGGTTGAAGCTGAACTCCCAGTCCTTGGGCGTGCAATCGAAGATCGTGCCCTGGTGGACGTAACCGGCGCAGTTGAAGAGGATGTCGATCGCACCGATGTCCTTGGACGCCGCGTTGACCGCGGATTCGTCCATGACGTCGAGGATCCGGGTCTTGATGCCGGGCCTGCCCTCGAGTTCGGATAGCGTTTTCGGATTCACGTCGGTCGCCCAGACGGTCGCCCCCTCCCGCGCGAATGCTTCCGCCGAGGCGCGGCCGATGCCCTGCCCTGCGGCGGTGATCACCGCGATCTTGCCTGCCAGTCTGCCTGCCAAAGTTCTCTCCCGTTTCGGTTCGTGGCGCGATCTGCAACTGCGGGGGAGCGCGGATTATAGCAACGCGCGTCCGGGGAGGTTTGAGGAGGGGTGGAACCCATCTTCTCGTCTCGCATGGACGTTTGAGGAGGGGTGGAACCCCTCTTCTCGTCTCGCCTGCCGATTTTAGTTTTCCAAAACTGGCCCGACCATTTGACCAACCCCCGGCAGCATTGATAGTCTGCCTCGCCAGCCGGAAGCCGCACTCCACCAATAAGTCCGGCGGACGAGACAATGCCATTCCAAGCCGTAGAACCGCGTCGCCTTTACCGGCAGATTGCAGACCAGTAGACATCCGAAACAGATCCGCGGGAATCACATGAATCAACTCGATTTCAAGGGCCGGACCGCCATCGTCACCGGCGGCATGCAAGGCATCGGCGCCGCCATCGTCAAGCGGCTGGAGGCCTCCGGCGCCAAAGTGCGGGTCTGGGACCTGGACGCGCCGGACAAGGTGGATGTCGCCGACCCGGCTTCGGTGGAGCGCGCCACGGCGCAAGCCGTCGCCGACCTCGGCAAGGTGGACGTGCTGGTGAACAACGCCGGCATCGCCGGCATGAACAAGCCCACCGTCGACTACCCGGTGGAAGAATGGCTCAAGGTCCTGTCGGTCAACCTCACCAGCCAGTTCCTCTGCTGCCGCGCGGTCGCGCCCCACATGGTGAAGGCCGGGTACGGCCGCATCGTCAACATCGCCTCGGTCGCCGGCAAGGAGGGCAACCCGAACGCGGTGGCCTATTCGGCTTCCAAGGCCGGCGTGATCTCGCTCACCAAGTCGCTGGGCAAGGAACTCGCCCAGACCGGGGTGCTGGTCAACTGCGTGACGCCGGCTGCCGCAAAGACCGCGATCTTCGACCAGATGACCGAGCAGCACATCAACTACATGCTCTCCAAGATCCCGATGAACCGATTCGTGCAGGTCGACGAAATCGCCGCGCTGGTCGGCTGGCTGGCTTCGGAGGACTGCTCGTTCTCGACGGCTGGGGTATTCGACATTTCCGGTGGCAGGGCCACCTACTAACGAGTGAGGTAGACCGTGGGACTCAATCACAGGATTACGCTGACGGCAGCTCTGCTCGCGGCGCTCGCCATTCCGGCCTCGGCCCTGGCGCAGCAGAAACTCAAGTTCGCCCATGTGTACGAAACCGGGGAGCCCTATCACACGGCCGCCGTCTGGGCCGCGGGCGAAATCGCCAAGCGCACCGCCAACCGCTACACGATGGACGTATTTGCCGCTTCGGCGCTGGGCAAGGAAACCGACATCAACCAGTCCCTCACGCTGGGCACGATCGATGTCATCTACACCGGCCAGGCCTTCGCCGCGCGCACCTACCCGCCCCTCGCGATCGGGGGGGCGCCGTACATGTTCCGCGATTTCGACCACTGGAAAAAGTACTCGGAGAGCGCCGTCCTCAAGGACGTCATGGAGGCCTACTTCAAGAAAGGCGGCAACAAGCCGCTGGCGGTCACCTACTACGGCGTGCGGCACACCACGGCGAACAAGGCCATCAACAAGCCCGAGGACATGAAGGGGCTGAAGCTGCGCGTCCCCGACGCTCCGCTCTACGTCATGTACCCAAAAGTGGTCGGCGCGAATGCGACGCCGATTGCGTTCGCCGAGGTCTACCTCGCGCTGCAGAACAAGACGGTGGATGCGCAGGAGAACCCGCTGCCCACGATCGAGGCGAAGAAGTTCTACGAGGTGCAGTCCCATATCAATCTCACCGGCCATATCACCGAGATGCTGCTCACCATCGTGAGCGGTCAGCTCTGGGGCAAGCTCTCGGACGCGGACAAGAAGGCTTTCGAAGCGATCTTCCGCGAGGCCTCCGCCAAGGCCACCGGCTAGATCGCTGCTTCCGAGATCAAACTGGTCGACGACTTCGCCGGCAAGTACAAGAAGACGGTGGTGAAATCCGACCGCGCGGCGTTCAAGTCCGTGTTCACGCCCTTCCACCTCGGGGCGGATGCGACGTGGGACAAGGCACTGTACGACAAGGTACAGGCGATCAAGTAAGCGGATGCGGAGCACCTGATGTCGATCCACGCGCCGGATATTGAAAACAAAGCCGAGCAGATACTCGGCGCCGACGGGGAATTCCACGTCACCGACGAGCCCGTCGACATCTCGGTGTACGGCTGGGAGGACTGGGTATCGTTCGGCCTGTTCTGGGTGCTGGCGTTCACCGTGTTCTACCAGTTCTTCACCCGCTACGCGCTGAACGACTCGGCCTCCTGGACCGAGGAGATCGCGAGGTATCTCCTCATTTGCACGGTGTTTGTCGGCGCCTCGGTGTCGGTGCGCAAGAACACCCACATCCACGTCGATGTCTTTTACCGTTTCATGCCGCGGCCCCTGGCCCGCGCGGCGGCCACGTTCGTGGACGTGACACGGGTACTGTTCTTCGCGTACGCGACCTACCTCACCTGGCTGCTGATGGGCCGGATCGGCAGGCAGCAGATGGCGATCATCGACTGGCCGATCGGCATCATCTACGGGTTCGTCATGTTCGGGTTCGCCCTAATGTGCTACCGCTCGGTCACGACGGCGATCAAGCACTGGCGCCAGGGATTCAGCGTGCTGGAGCGCCCCGAGATCGCGGGGAGTGAGCAGGCATGACCGCGGCGCTGCTGATCTCGTTCCTGGTGCTGATGTGCGCGGGCGTGCCCGTCGCGCTGGCGATGGCGGGGGCGTCGCTGCTGTACGTGATGCTCTCCGGCACCATCCCCGATTTCGTGGTGATCCACCGCATGGTGAACGGGATCGACAGCTTTCCCCTGCTGGCCGTGCCGTTCTTCATCATGGCCGGCAACCTGATGAACTCGGCTGGAATCACCAACCGCATCTACAACTTCGCCCTGGCGCTGGTGGGCTGGCTGAAAGGCGGCCTCGGTCATGTCAACGTGGTCGGCTCGGTGATCTTCGCGGGCATGTCCGGCACGGCGATCGCCGACGCCGCAGGCCTGGGCACCATCGAGATCAAGGCCATGACGGACCATGGATACTCGAAGGAATTCGCGGTCGGCGTGACCGCGGCCTCGGCCACCCTCGGGCCGATCATCCCGCCTTCGCTGCCTTTCGTGATCTACGCGATGTTCGCCAACGTCTCGGTCGGGCAGCTCTTCCTGGCTGGCATCGTTCCAGGCGTCGTGATGACGATCCTCATGATGCTGACCGTGGCCTACTTCGCACACCGCAACGGCTGGGGCCGCGACGTTGCATTCAGCTGGCCGCGCATCAACAAGGCATTCCTGGAGCTCGTCGTCGTCGCGGTATTTCCCACCGCAATCTGGGCGGCGACCCAGGCCGGCACGGCGCCAGCCCCGACATTCTTCGCCGCACTGGTCGTGCTGCTGGCGGCGGACCGCTTCTTCCGCTTCAACGCCGTGCTGCCGATCATGACCCCGGTGCTGCTGATCGGAGGGATGACCAGCGGGGTCTTTACCGCCACCGAAGGCGCGATTGCGGCCTGCGTCTGGGCCATGTTCCTCGGGCTGGTGTGGTACCGGACGCTCAAGTGGAAGATGCTGGTCAAGGTTTCTATGGATACGGTCGAGACCACCGCGACGGTCCTGCTGATCGTCGCCTCGGCTTCGATCTTCGGCTGGCTCCTGACCGTCACCCGAGTGACCGACGCCGTTGCGTCCATGGTGCTCGCCTACACGCACAATCCCGCCGTGTTCCTCCTCCTTGCCAACCTCCTGATGCTGTTCGTGGGGTGCTTCCTGGAGCCGACGGCGGCGATTACGATCCTGGTGCCGATCTTGCTGCCGATCTGCCACCAGCTGGGCATCGACCCGGTGCACTTCGGCCTCGTCATGGTGCTCAACCTGATGATCGGCCTGCTCCATCCGCCCATGGGCATGGTCCTGTTCGTGCTCGCTCGGGTGGCCAAACTCTCTGTGGAGCGCACCACGATTGCGATCCTGCCGTGGCTGGTCCCCTTGCTGCTGAGCCTGGGGCTGATAACCTACGTCCCCAGTATTTCACTCTGGCTGCCGCGCCAGTTCTTCTGAGGGCCTGCCAATGCTTCAAGCCGCCGACCTGACCATCCGCCTCAACCCCGCGGACGATGTGGTCATCGCCCGGGTGGAGATCCCCTCGGGCACCACACTCGTGAAAGAGGGCAACGTGCGGGCGACCGCGACCGTTCCCGCCGGCCACAAGATCGCCGTGCGCGATGTGGCGAAGGGCAAGCCCGTGCGACGCTACGACCAGATCATCGGGTTCGCCTCGCAGGACATCGCCGCCGGGGATCACGTTCACGTGCACAACCTGGCGATGGGCGATTTCCAGCGGGACTACGCGTTTTGCGTGGACCAGAAGCCCACCGAGTACGTGCAGCCCGCGGCGACATTCCAGGGCATCGTGCGCGCCGATGGCCGCGTTGCAACGCGCAACTACATCGGCATCCTGACGAGCGTTAACTGCTCGGCCACGGTTGCGCGCATGGTGGCCGACCATTTCAGGAACCGGCTGGATGCCTACCCGAATGTGGACGGGGTAGTGGCCCTGACCCACAAGTCCGGTTGCGGCATGGCTTCCGAAGGCGAGGCCATGGACCTGCTGCGCAGGACCATGGCGGGCTACGCGCGCCACCCCAACTTCAGCGCCGTGCAGGTCGTGGGCCTCGGCTGCGAGGCGAACCAGATCTCGAGTTTCGTCTCCACCCAGGAGCTCAAGCGCAGCGACAGGTTCTCCACCTACACCATCCAGGGCAAGGGCGGCACGATGAAGGCCGTGCGCGAAGGCATCGCGCGCGTCGAAGCCGCGCTGCCCGAGGCCAACAAGGCGGTGCGCGTGACGGTGCCCGCGAGCCACCTCACGCTCGGCCTCCAATGCGGCGGTTCGGACGGTTACTCGGGGATTTCGGCCAATCCGGCCCTGGGCCATGCCGTCGACCTGCTGGTGCGCCACGGCGGTTCGGCGATCCTGTCCGAAACCCCGGAGATCTACGGCGCCGAGCACCTGCTAACGCGCCGCGCGGTGAGTCGCGAAGTCGGGGAGAAGCTCGTACGCCGCATCCGCTGGTGGGAGGAATACACCCGCCGCAACGGCAACGAGATGAACAACAACCCCTCCCCCGGCAACAAGGCGGGCGGGCTCACCACCATCCTCGAGAAATCCCTGGGCGCGGTAGCCAAGGGCGGGACGACCAACCTGGTCGACGTACTCGAATACGCGCAGCCCATGACGATCAAGGGCTTCAACTACATGGATACCCCGGGCTACGACCCGGTATCGGCCACCGGCCAGGTGGCGGGCGGCGCGAACATGATCCTGTTCACCACCGGCCGCGGCTCGGCCTACGGCTGCAAGCCAGCGCCTTCGCTCAAGCTCGCCACCAACAGCGCCCTCTACGCCCACCAGGAAGAGGACATGGACCTGAATTGCGGCACAATCGTGGACGGCAAGGAATCGATCGAGGCCGCAGGCAGGCGGATATTCGACCTGATTCTCGAGACGGCGTCAGGCAAGCAGTCCAAGAGCGAAGCCTGGGGCTACGGCGAAGACGAATTCGCGCCGTGGGTCCTGGGCGCCACCATGTAGCCAAACCGGGAAGCAAAGCAATGTCCACGATCGGTTTCCGCGTCCTGCCCTCCCCGCCCCGGGCCGCAGCGCGCCTGCTGGAAGCGTTTGCAGCGCTTCCCACCTCGAACATCAGCGACAACATGCTTCGCCACTACGGCGCGGGTGCGCGCCTGCGGCCCTATCACCGCGGCGCAAAGCTCGTCGGCACGGCATTCACGGTCAAGACCCGTCCCGGCGACAACCTGCTCACGCACAAAGCCATCGACATGGCCGCGCCGGGCGACGTTATCCTCGTGGATGCGGGCGGGGCGCTCGATCACGCGATCATCGGGGAGATCATGACCTCGCACGCGAAAAAGCGGGGCGTCGCAGGCATGATCATCGACGGCGCGATCCGCGATGTGGACGCCATCGCCGCAAACGACTTCCCGGTGTACGCCTGCGGCGTCACCCACCGCGGCCCGTACAAGGACGGGCCCGGCGAGATCAACGTGCAGGTTTCAATCGCAGGCATGGTGGTGAACCCCGGCGACATCATCGTCGGGGACGCTGACGGGGTGGTAGCGATCTCGCAGGCGGAGGCCGAACGCATCATCGCGCTGACTGTCGCCCAGAAGAACAAGGAAGAAGCCTCGCTGGCTGCGATTGCCGCCGGCACGATCGACCGCAGCTGGGTGGACAAGATGCTGCGCGAAAAGGGCTGCAGCCTGCCCTGAAGCGAGGAGCCATGGTGCGCCGCGCCGTTCGTTCACTTGCCGCAACGCTTGCCTTGGTGCTGCTTGCCATCCTGCCGGCCAGGGAGGCAGCTTCGAAAAGCCCGCCGCCTACCGGCGCGCTCGCCTACCACCGTGATTCGGGAAGCTTCGGGTACGCGGTGAACGAGAAGGACTCGCGCAGCGCGCGCCTTGCCGCACTCAAGCAATGCGGCCACCCGAAATGCGAAATCGTCGCCAGCCTGAGCAAGGATTGCGGCGCAGTGGCCAACGGCCCGAAAAAGTTTGTGGCTTCGCGCGGAGCCACTCGGCAGGAGGCCGAGACGCGTGCGCTGCGCCTGTGCGGCGAGCGCTGCGAGATCGTCGGCTGGGCCTGTCCGCGCTGAACCGGGAAACCCCCGGCACGCGACAACTCGCACGATCCCCGAAACAGGGCAAGGTAAAGAGTTGCAAGATCTCTTCAGAGATTGCAAAAGACAATAGACGGCGGGGGTGGGCTTTTGTTCAAATGCCCGCCATGCTTCGCCTATCGATCAGTTCTCTCCTGTTTTCCCTCCTGTTTTCCCCGGCCGCCGCCGCCGACATCCCGAACCCGGGCCGCGCGTCGGGCGAATGCCTCCGACTGACGGTATCTGCCAACGACCTCGCGAGCTTCGGGGATCAGGGCCGCCAGCATTACCGCATCGTTTTCGAGAATCGATGCGAGACGGTGCGCATCGTCTATTGGTGCGCGGAGCACCCGTCCAAGGTCATTGCCATGGCGCCGGTGTGCATGCGAACCAGCGCCAACGCCCCCGCAATCCAGCCGGCCGGCATCGCCGCCCCGCTCTATGCCGTGGTTCGGCAGCGGGAATTCCAGTGGACGTTCCCGCCCGGTACCCGGATCCGCTTCGTCGACTGCAGCGACTCGAGTGTCCCGACCAGCGATTTCCGCTGTACCACTGCCGGGAAACGCCCTTAGCAAGTGCCTCGGCCGGGCGGCGTGCGAGAATGCCCGAGCCATGTCGACGAACTCCCTTCATAGCCTCCTGCCGGAGATCGCGCTCGCGGCAGCACTCGCTTGGGGCAGCGGCATCCGGCTGTATGCGGTCCTGCTGATAGTCGGCATGGCTGGCTACTCCGGCTGGCTCGACCTTCCCCCGCACCTGGCCGTGCTGGGCCACCCGCTGGTGCTCGGAGCCAGCGGATTCATGGCTTGTGTGGAATTCGGCGCAGACAAGCTGCCGTGGCTCGACAGCCTGTGGGACGCGGTGCACACGTTCATTCGCGTGCCGGCCGGCGCGATGCTCGCAGCGGCCGTGTTCGGGGCGGATGAAGTTCCCGTCGCGATCGCTGCCGCCATACTCGGCGGGACCATCGCGGCAGGCACGCATCTGGCCAAAGCGGGCGGCCGTGCGGCAATCAATGCCTCGCCGGAGCCTTTCAGCAACTGGTTCGCCTCGGCTTTTGAGGACATGCTGGTGCCGTCCGGGCTCTGGCTTGCGGTCGCGCACCCGATTGCCTTTCTGGGGATGCTTGCCCTGTTCACGCTCGCGGCAGCGCTACTGGTCCATGCCATAGTTTCCGGGCTGAGGACTCTTGTCCGGCGCCTGCGTACGCGGGTGCCGGGCCGGGGATAGTCTCAGGCCATGACGACCGCCCATCCCCGCGTCCCGCGCTTTCACGTAGACGCCACCTTGGCACCGGGCGAGCGCCTCGCCCTGCCCGGGGATGCCGCCCATCACGCCTCGCGGGTACTGCGACTGCGCGAAGAAGACGCCGTCGCCCTCTTCAGCGGCTCCGGCGGGGAGTACGAGGCGCGCATCGTCCGGATCTCGCGTGATGCGGTGGAAGTCGAAGTCGGCCGGTTTTCACCGCTGGAGCGCGAGTCGTCGCTGGCGGTCACCCTGGTCCAGGGCATCTCATCCGGAGACCGGATGGACCTGACGATCCAGAAGGTGGTCGAACTGGGGGTGGCCGCAATCCAGCCCGTGCTCGCCGAGCGATCCGTCGTTAAGCTCAAGGGTGAGCGCGTCGACTCTCGGCGCGAACACTGGCAGCGCGTGGCCGCGGCGGCCTGCGAGCAGTGCGGCCGCAATCGCGTCCCCTCTGTAGCCGCAGCGGTGCCCGTAGCCGCATACCGGGCTCCGGAAGGAGTGCTGAAACTGCTACTGGCGCCGGGCGCGCAATCCGGCCTGCGCTCAATCCAGGGTGGCACAGACCGCCCCATCGTGCTTGCGACGGGCCCAGAAGCGGGCTTCAGCCCCCGGGAGGAGGCCCTGCTCGTCGCAGCCGGGTTCGTGCCGGTCCATCTCGGACCGAGAGTCCTGCGCACCGAAACCGCCGGACCCGCGGCCCTGGCCGCCCTGAACGCGCTTTACGGCGACGGCTGACCGCTTCGGTTCGAGCTTCGAGTCGTAACGCGCTCAACTGGCATATTATTCGCGAAGCCTTTCCTCGAGTTCAGCCACCAACCCGGCGCACCGCGCATGCCACCCTCCCCGCAGCCAGAAGCCTTCGTCCGCTGGTTCCGCCAGACGGCGCCCTACCTGCACGCCTTTGGCGGCCGGACTTTCGTGGTGGCCTTCGGCGGCGAACTGGTCACCGATCGCGCGCGATTCATCCATTTCATCCAGGACATCAATCTGCTCGCGGCACTCGGCATCCGGCTCGTGCTCGTGCACGGCGCGCGCCCGCAGATCGAGGCTGCGCTCAAGGCCGGCGGCCAGCGCTCGCGCTTCGCCAAGGGCCAGCGCATCACGGATGCGGCCGCGCTCGTCGCGGTCAAGCACGCCGCGGGCGCCTTGCGTGTCGAGCTCGAGGCCCTTCTTTCGCAGGGCCTGCCGAACTCACCGATGGCCGGCGCGGACATCCGCGTTGCATCGGGAAACTTCATCACTGCCAGGCCGATCGGCATCATCGACGGGATCGACCTACAGTTCTCGGGCACAGTCCGCAAGGTGGACTCGGTTGCGATCCAGCGCAGGCTCGACGCGGAGGAGATCGTGCTGGTCCCCCACATCGGGTATTCGCCCACGGGAGAAGTCTTCAACCTGGGCTGGGAGGACGTCGCCGCGAGCGTGGCGATTGCGCTGAAGGCCGAAAAACTGCTGGTGTTTTCCGATTGGCTGCCGACCGACCGCAAAGGCGAAGTCATCGCGCAGCTCACCGCGAAGCAGGCCAAGGCCATGGCAGGCAGGAGCAGGCTCGCGCCGGCGCCGGCGCGCACGCTGAACTGCGCCCTCAGCGCACTGGCCTCGGGCGTGGGCCGGGCGCACCTGCTTTCGCGGCGGGTACTGGGCGCCATCCCCCTGGAGCTCTTCACCCATTCCGGGGTGGGCACGATGATCACGGCCGATCCGGTCGAGGAGATCCGTACCGCGCGGATCGAAGACGTGCGCGGGATCATCGCGCTGATCGAGCCGCTCGAGGCCGAGGGCGCGCTGGTCAAGCGCAACCGCGAGATGCTCGAGCGCGAGATCGGCAATTTCACCGTGATCGAGCATGACCGGGTCATCGTCGGCTGCGCCGCGCTCTATCCTTTCCCGGAGGAAAAGAGCGCCGAGTTCGCCTGCTTTGCCGTCGCCGCCGGCTACCGCGACTCCGGGTACGGGGAACAATTGCTGCACGCCTGCGAAGAGCATGCCCGCACGCTGGGGATCCGGCGCCTGTTTGCGCTCACGACCCGCGCCGCCCACTGGTTCCTCGAGCAGGGATTCAAACCGGCGGATGTGAGCGCCCTGCCCGAGAAGAAGCAGGCGCTCTACAACTGGAAGCGCAATTCGAAGGTGTTCAAGAAGCGCCTGCGCTAGAATCGCGACCTTCGCGACAAGAGGAAACACTCATGACTAGGATGGTAATGTGCGTGAAGCTCGGGCGGGAAGCGGAAGGCTTGGACCGCCCGACCTACCCCGGGGAGCTCGGCAAGCGCATTTTCGAGAATGTTTCGAAGGAAGCCTGGCAGCAGTGGCTGCGCCACCAGACGATGCTCGTGAACGAGAACCGCCTGAACCTCGCCGATTCGAAGGCGCGCAAGTACCTCGTCGAGCAGATGGAAAAACACTTTTTCGGCGACGGCGCCGATGCGGCGGCCGGGTACGTCCCGCCGGGCAGCTGAAAACTACTCCAGCAGCTCCTTTTCCACATCTTCGATCGAGGTGTGGCGTACGTCCCGCCCCTTGACCATGTAGATCACGTACTCCGCCATGTTCTTGGAATGGTCGCCGACGCGCTCCAGGGCCTTGGCGATGAACAGGATCTCGAGCGACCGCGATATTGTCCTCGGGTCTTCCATCATGAACGTGATCAGCTGGCGCATGATCGCGCGGAACGAGCTGTCCACCTCGCTGTCCTGCTTCACGACCGCCATGGCCTGAGGGACATCCAGGCGAGCAAAGCAATCGAGCGCCTGGCGCAGCATCTGCACGGCGCGATCCGCTATGCGGGAAAGGTCCATTCGAGGCATGTGCAGCCGCTCGGCCGTGTGGATGAGCTTGGCCATCCGGGCGATCTTTTCGGCCTCGTCCCCGATCCTCTCCAGGTCGGTGATGGTCTTGATCACGGTTATGAGCAGTCGCAGGTCGCCCGCCGCGGGCTGGCGGCGCGCGATGATGTGGCTGCAGGATTCGTCGAGCTCGACTTCCATCGCGTTGACGCGGTGGTCGTTGGCGATGACCCGGTCGATCGACTCCATGTCGCCCGATGCCAGCGCTTCCATCGCCTGGATGATCTGGTCTTCGACCAGCCCGCCCATCTGCAGGACGCGCGACCGCACGCTCTCAAGCTCGGCGTCGAACTGCTTTGATATGTGCTCAGCCATCGTGGAACCCTACCCGCTGCAAGGGGAGGTTCAGCTTAGCACAGGCGTATTACAAATCCGTGACTTGAAATATCGTTCAGCGCGGCGCAGTTCGGGACTGTACCCCGTCAGGCGATCCGAGCAACAGGACGTCCGCTGGCCGGCGCGCAAACAGCCCGTTGGTGACCACGCCGGCCACGTTGTTCAACTGGGCCTCCAGGGCCGGCGGGTCCATGATGGTCAGCCCACGGCAATCGAGGATCAGGTTGCCGTTGTCGGTCTTGAAGTTCTCGCGCAGCGCCGGCTGGCCGCCCATCCGCAGCAATTCGCGCCCCACGTAGCTGCGCGCCATCGGGATCACTTCGACGGGAAGCGGGAACTTGCCCAGGACCGGCACCAGCTTGGATAGGTCGCAAATGCAGACGAACTTCCTCGCGACCGCGGCGATGATCTTCTCGCGGGTAAGGGCCCCACCGCCGCCCTTGATCATGTGCATGTGCTCGGTGATTTCGTCGGCGCCATCGACGTAGACGGGCAGTTCGTTGACCGAATTCAGGTCGAACACCCGGATGCCATGCTTCTTCAGTCGCTCCGCACTGGCTTCGGAGGCGGCCACGGCGCCCTCGATGCGGCCCTTGATAGTGGCAAGGGCATCGATGAAGAAATTCACGGTGGAGCCCGAGCCGACACCGACGATTGCGTCATCGACAACGTGCTTGAGCGCCTCCCTGGCGACCAGCTGCTTCAGTTCGTCCTGGGTCATTTTTTCTTCACCGGCGGCATGTCGGTGCATACGCCTTCGTAGAGTTCCGCCGCCATGCCGACCGACTCGCCGAGCGTCGGGTGCGGATGGATGGTCTTGCCGATGTCGACCGCATCGGCTCCCATCTCGATTGCAAGGGCCAGCTCACTGATCAGGTCTCCCGCGCCCGTGCCGACAATGCCGGCCCCGACGATGCGATGAGTTTCTGCATCGAAAATGAGCTTGGTGAACCCTTCGTCCCGGCCGTTTGCGATTGCACGCCCGGAAGCGGCCCAGGGGAATTTTCCGACACCGACCTTCACGCCCTGCTTTTTCGCCTCGTCCTCGGTAAGGCCGGCCCACGCGACCTCCGGATCCGTATAAGCAACACCGGGTATGACGCTGGCGTCGAAATGCGATTTCCCGCCCGCCGCCGCTTCCGCGGCGACATGCCCCTCGTGCACGGCCTTGTGCGCGAGCATCGGCTGGCCGACGATGTCGCCGATCGCGAAGATGTGCGGCACGTTGGTGCGCATCTGGCTGTCGACCGGAATGAACCCGCGCTCGCTCAGCGCGACGCCCGCCTTGTCTGCCCCGACGTTCTTGCCGTTGGGCGTACGGCCCACCGATACGAGCACGAGGTCATAGGTCTGCGGATCTTTCGGAGCCTGTTCGCCCTCGAACCACACCTTTATCCCCTCAGGGGTCGCCTCGACCTTGACCGTCCGGGTCTTCAGCATCACGTTGTCGAAACGCGGCGCATTGAATTTCTGCCAGACAGCGACGAGGTCGCGGTCGGGTCCGATCATCAGGGAGTCCATCATTTCGACCACGTCCAGGCGTGCCCCGAGCGTGGAGTACACGGTGCCCATCTCAAGGCCGATGATCCCGCCGCCGATCACCAGCATCCGCTTCGGCACGCTCCTTAGCTCCAGCGCGCCAGTGGAGTCCACGATGCGTGGGTCGTCCGGCAGGAAGGGGAGTTTTGCCGCCTGCGACCCCGCGGCGACGATCGCGTTCTCGAAGCGCACGAGCTTGCGCCCGCCCGCGCCCTCGACCGACAGGTGGGTGGGATCCACGAACCTGCCTGTGCCTGTCAGGACCGTGACCTTGCGCAGCTTGGACATGCCTGCAAGGCCCGTCGTGAGCCTGCCGACGACCTTGTCCTTCCATGCGCGCAGCTTCGCCAGATCCACGGCTGGCTTGCCGAACGAAATCCCATGCTCGGCCATGCGCCGGGCCTCTTCCATGACGGCCGCGACGTGGAGAAGGGCCTTGGAAGGAATGCACCCCACGTTCAGACAGACCCCGCCGAGGGTCGCATAGCGCTCGACCAGCACGACCTTCTTCCCCAGGTCGGCGGCGCGGAACGCCGCCGAATAGCCGCCGGGACCGGAGCCGAGCACAAGAACGTCGCACTCGATGTCCGCCTTGGCGCCGGTTGGCAATGCCGCCGGGGTTTCCATGGAGGTCGCCGCAGCGGGAGGAACGCTTGCCGGGGCCGCGGCAGCGCCGGCAGGCTGCCCGGGAGCCGCGGACCGCGAACCATCCTCCTCCAATGTCAGCAGCAGCGAGCCCTCGGAAATCGTGTCTCCCAGCTTCACCTTGAGTTCCCGCACCACGCCGGCCATCGGCGAAGGGATCTCCATCGTCGCCTTGTCGGACTCCACTGTGATCAGCGAAGTTTCCTTCTGGATGACGTCCCCGGGCTTCACCAGAATCTCGATGACGCCGACATTCTTGAAATCGCCGATGTCCGGCGCCTTGATTTCGATGAGTTTGGTCATATCCTGCCCGTCCTGCGTTTGGCCTGTTGCGGTGCCGCCCGGAACTCGTGGATGGAAAACGGCGCACCGGAACTCTTGTCGAACTCGATGCCCGCCTCCACCCCGACACGTGCAATGTCGCCCGGGTTGTCCAGCGCATCGTATACGGCGAACATCGCCCCGAGCGCGTAATTGCGCCCGGAACCGATCGCCCAGAAGCGGTCGTAATCGAACACCTCCCGGTACGAATAGACGCCGTAGATGCCGGTCGGGTTGACAAGCAGCGAGTCGATCTGGCTCGACTCATAGGGATCCGTGTCGCTTTCCTTCGGGTTCAGGAAAGCGTGCTTCTTGAGGAGGGGATGAAGCTTGCGAAACGTCTCATACACCTCGGCGCGGCTGCCGAACTTCAGGTTTCGCGTGCGCGCGAAGACCGACTCGAAGACCAGGTGGTGCGCCGAGCTGCCGCAGATCCCGAAGTAGCTTTCGCCGACGCGCAGGATCTTGTCGTGGACGCGCTTGTAATGCTTGGGCACGCGGGTTTCACCGAAGCTGGTGAGGGAGTCCGCGCCGATGGCGATGCGGCCGTTCTTCCTGACCGCGACTATGGTTGTCATCTGGGCAGAGCCGCGCTAGAGCAGCGAACGGCGGATGTCCGAAAGCACCGAGACCAGATAGGTTGTGAAGCGCGCCCCGGCGGCGCCGTCGATCACGCGGTGGTCATAGGACAGGGACAGCGGCAGCACCAGCCGCGGGGCGAATTCCTTGCCGTTCCACACCGGGCGCATCACCGAGCGCGAAACGCCGAGGATCGCGACCTCGGGCGCGTTGATGATGGGCGTGAACATCGTGCCACCGATCCCGCCCAGGCTTGAGATGGAAAACGTCCCGCCCTGCATGTCCCCGGGCTTTAGCTTCTTGTCCTTGGCGAGCCTGGAGACCTCGGAAAGCTCTCGCGCGAGGTCGAATACCCCCTTGCGGTCGGCGTCGCGTATGACCGGGACCACGAGACCCTCGGCCGTATCGACCGCCACGCCGATGTGGAAGTACTTCTTCAGCACCAGGTTCTCGCCGGTCTTGTCGAGCGATGCATTGAACTCCGGGTACTGGCGCAACGCAGTGACGCTCGCTTTGATCAGGAAGGCGAGCATGGTG
>JANNWA010000346.1:0-5344 GCA_031408275.1 Pseudomonadota bacterium | reverse complement strand
CTCGTACTCAACGTGCGCCGTGTTGATCGTGATCCCGCGCGCCTTTTCCTCCGGCGCCGCGTCGATCTGGTCGTACGCCTTCGCCTCGCCGCCAAATTTCTTCGCCAGCACTGTCGTGATCGCCGCCGTCAGCGTCGTCTTGCCATGATCCACGTGACCAATCGTGCCTACGTTCACGTGCGGCTTCGTACGTTCGAATTTGCCTTTTGCCATGATGCTTTCCCGAGTGTTGGTTACTTCTTGCTGCTGATGATCGCTTCGGCGACGCCCTTCGGCGCCTCGGCGTAATGCTTGAATTCCATCGTGTACGTCGCACGGCCCTGGGTCAGCGAGCGCAGCGTGGTCGAGTAGCCGAACATCTCGGCCAGGGGCACCTCGCCCTTGATCGCCTTGCCGCTGGGCAGGTCGTCCATGCCCTGGATCACGCCGCGGCGGGACGAGAGGTCACCCATCACGTCACCCATCTTTTCTTCCGGCGTCTCGATCTCGACGGCCATGATCGGCTCGAGCAGCACGGGCGTCGCCGCCTTCATGCCGTCCTTAAACGCGAAGATCGCGGCCATCTTGAATGCGTTTTCGTTCGAATCGACCTCGTGGAACGAGCCGTCGAACAGCGTGACCTTGACGTCCACCACGGGGTATCCGGCAAGCACGCCGTCGCGCAGCGCCTCGTCGATGCCCTTGTTGACGGCCGGTATGGATTCGCGGGGCACCGAGCCACCCTTGGTCGCATCGACGAACTCGAACCCCTTGCCGGAGGCCTGCGGCTCGAGTTTCAGCCACACGTGTCCGTACTGGCCGCGCCCGCCCGACTGCTTGACGAACTTTCCTTCCTGCTCGACCGGCTTCTTGAACGTTTCGCGGTACGCGACCTGGGGCTTGCCGACCGAAGCCTCAACGCCGAACTCGCGCCGCATGCGGTCGACGATGATCTCGAGGTGCAGTTCGCCCATGCCCGAGATGATCGTCTGGCCGGATTCCTCGTCGGTATGGACGCGGAACGACGGGTCTTCCTGCGCGAGGCGGTTCAGCGCCACGCCCATCTTCTCCTGGTCGACCTTGGTTTTCGGCTCGACGGCCTGGGAGATCACCGGCTCGGGGAAAACCATCTTCTCGAGCGTTATCACCTTGTTCACGTCACAGACCGTTTCGCCAGTGGTGACGTCTTTCATGCCCACCGCCGCGGCGATGTCGCCGGCGCGCACTTCCTTGATCTCATCGCGCTGGTTGGCGTGCATCTGCAGGAGGCGGCCGACGCGCTCTTTCTTGCCGCGCACGGACGTGTACACGGTATCGCCCGAGGCAAGCACGCCGGAATACACGCGGATGAACGTGAGCTGGCCGACAAAAGGATCTGTGGCGATCTTGAACGCAAGCCCCGCGAAGGGCTGGTCGTCGCCCGCAGGGCGCGTCTCGGGCTGGCCCCGGTCGTTCTCGCCCTTGACCGGCGGGATGTCCACCGGGGAGGGCAGGTACTCGACCACCGCGTCCAGCATCGCCTGCACGCCCTTGTTCTTGAACGCCGAGCCGCACAGCATCGGGACGATCTCGTTGTTGATCGTGCGGATGCGCAGGCCCTGCTTGATTTCCTCGACCGACAACTCACCGGACTCGAGGTACTTGTTCATGAGCGCTTCGTTCGCCTCGGCGGCGGTCTCGACCATCCTCTCGCGCCATTCCCTCGCGTCGGCGATGAGGTTGGCCGGCACGTCTTTCTTATCGAACTTCATCCCCTGGGTCGAATCGTCCCAGTAGATCGCCTTCATGGCGACGAGGTCGATCACGCCCGTGAAGTCCTCTTCGGCGCCGATCGGCACCTGTATGGCCACGACGTTGGCCTTGAGGCGCGCCTTCATCTGGTCGTAGACCTTGAAGAAGTTCGCGCCGACCCGGTCCATCTTGTTGACGAACGCCAGCCGCGGGACCTTGTACTTGTTGGCCTGGCGCCAGACTGTCTCGGATTGCGGCTGCACGCCACCCACCGCGCAGTACACCATGCACGCTCCGTCGAGCACGCGCATCGAACGCTCGACCTCGATGGTGAAGTCCACGTGCCCGGGAGTGTCGATGATGTTGATGCGGTGCTCGGGGAAGGACAGGTCCATCCCCTTCCAGAAGCAGGTCGTGGCAGCGGAGGTGATCGTGATGCCGCGCTCCTGCTCCTGCTCCATCCAGTCCATCGTCGCGGCGCCGTCGTGAACCTCGCCGATCTTGTGGTTCACGCCGGTGTAGAACAGGATGCGCTCCGTGGTCGTGGTCTTACCCGCATCGATGTGCGCACTGATGCCGATGTTGCGATAGCGCTCGATGGGGGTTTTGCGTGCCACGGGAATGCCCAGCCTCTCGTCTTAGAACCGGTAGTGCGCGAACGCTTTGTTCGCTTCCGCCATGCGGTGCACTTCGTCGCGCTTCTTCATCGCGCCGCCACGGCCCTCGGCCGCTTCCATGAGTTCGCCGGCCAGGCGGATGCCCATCGATTTCTCGCCGCGCTTCTCCGCCGCTTCGCGGATCCAGCGCATCGCCAACGCAACACGACGCACCGGGCGCACTTCCACCGGCACCTGGTAGTTCGCGCCGCCGACACGCCGGCTCTTGACCTCGACCATCGGCTTCACGTTCTGCACGGCCTGGGTGAACACCTCGATCGGGTCCTTGCCCGACTTGGTCTTGATCGAATCGAGCGCGCCGTAGAGGATGCGCTCCGCGACCGACTTCTTGCCGCGGGTCATGATGACGTTGACGAACTTGGCAACATCCGAGTTGTTGAACTTCGGATCCGGCAGGATTTCGCGTTTCGGTACTTCTCTGCGACGTGGCATGGTGGTGTCCTATTCCTTCTTGGCGGTGGGCGCGGGGTCGGGCGACTAGGCCGCCTTGGGGCGCTTGGCGCCGTACTTCGAACGGCTCTGCTTGCGGTCCTTGACACCCTGGGTGTCCAGCGACCCTCGCACGATGTGGTAACGCACGCCGGGGAGGTCCTTGACGCGACCGCCGCGGATCAGGACCACCGAGTGCTCCTGGAGGTTGTGGCCCTCGCCGCCGATGTAGCCGATCACCTCGAAACCGTTCGTAAGACGCACTTTGGCGACCTTGCGCAGGGCCGAGTTCGGCTTTTTAGGGGTGGTCGTATACACCCTGGTGCAGACCCCGCGTTTCTGGGGCGATCCGGCGAGCGCCGGCACCTTCGATTTTGAAGGCTTGGCGGCGCGCCCTTGGCGCACTAACTGATTGACGGTAGGCATGTTTTCCGGTTTCCAAAAACAAACCGGGTCGGCGCCTCTGTCGCCATGCTTGGCTGACGGGCCGGCCCGGGTGCAAAAAAGAGGCCGGATTATAAAGGGCTTTTCGAGCTTGCGTCAAGGCTTGTAGCGGCCTCGCCGCGCGCCCGGCCGCCGCGGCGCTCAGGGGCTTGGGTCGGCCACGAATCCGAACCGCCGGCCGAGTTCGCGGCGGGCCAGTGCGCCCAGCGGAACACGCGCTCCCCCGATCGGGAAATAACCCGTTGCCAGGGAGTCCGCAATCGCCGCCAGATCCCGGTCGTCGAGCACCCCGAGGCGCCCCCCCGCCTGCAGTACCAGGGAGCCTTCCTCATCCAGCCAGGCCCCGTCGACAGCCGTTTGCAGCCGCCCGCACTGGTCGGTGAGGCATTCCCCGTCGAAACGGTACGCGAAAGGGGCGTATGCAAGGGTCACGTACACCCGTTGCGGCCCATTCTGGAAAAACCAGCAGCCGCGCTCGTCCGCTGCGTAGTTTCTGCCGATGAATTCGTTCAGGGCGGCATTGCCTATGGACTCGAAGACCGGCTCCGCCGCCGCGGGCGCGATACGGATGCGCCAGGCCCCGCGCCGATCGAGGCGCAGCCAACCGTAGACGGCCGGGACGTCCGGCCATTTCAGCATCGACCGGAGTACGAGTTCGTCCATGGCGGGAGATCCTTACTTTGCGTTTTAAGTACATCCGCAGTCTAATTTAGTTCGATATCGCCGCAATGCCCCCAACCCGCCTAGGAGACCCGATGTCACGGGAGGATTTCACCTGCTCGCACCGGCTTCGCGTCCGCTGGTCCGAAGTGGACATGCAAAAGATCGTATTCAACGGCAACTACCTCAATTACATCGACGTAGCCGTCGCGGAGTACTGGCGCGCGATCGGGCTGCCCTATCCGCACGGCTACGTCGACCGCTTCGCGAACGACGTGTACCTGCGCAAGGCCGCCGTCGACTATCTCGGCTCCGCCCGGTACGACGACGAGCTCGACGTTCTGGTGCGCGTCGCGAAGCTCGGCCGCACCAGCATGACCTTCTGCTTCGAGATCTGGCACGCCGGGCCGGCGCCCTCCGCCAAGCCGCTCATTACCGCGGAACTCGTCTACGTGAACGCCGACCCCGCCAGCATGACCCCGGCGGCGCTGCCGCTGGAGGTGCGCGAGCTGATCACGAAGTACGAGCGCCTGGTACCACAAACATGAGTGCGCCGACGCTCTACTGGGAGGATTTCAAGACTGGCGAGGTCCACGAGATGGGGCGTCACACCTTCACCGCCGAGGAAATCATCGAGTTCGCGGCCAGGTACGATCCGCAGCCGATCCATGTCGACATCGCGGCGGCCAAGGCCTCGTTTTTCGGGGGGCTCATCGCGAGCGGATGGCACACCTGCGCGGTAGGCATGCGCTTCGCGGTCGATACCTACATCAATGCCGGGGTGAGCCTCGGGTCGCCGGGCCTGGACAACATCCGCTGGCACAAGCCGGTGCGGCCGGGCGACACCATCACCTACCGCCGCACCACGCTCGAAACCCGTGCTTCGAAGAGCCGGCCCGGGGTGGGGTTGATGCTGGGGAGGATCGAGGCCTTCAACCAGCACGGCGAACTGGTCATGTCGAACGAAGGCTGGGGAATGTTCGGCCGGCGGCCGCCCGAATAGCGGCTACTTCAGGTTCTTCAGGTTCATCGCGACCATCGACAGCTGGACCCCGATGTCCCGGTGCTCCGGCTTGCCTTCGATCCAGTTGATGGCGCCGATGACGCTTGCACCGATACGCGCGGCCGCCATTTCCTCGACATTGTGGAAGAAGGCGACCAGGTCGTGTGCGCCGGCGGTCATTGCGGACTCGCGCACTTGTACCAACCGCGCCACGATCGCGTCGCGATCCATGTTCGTCGGCCAGCGCAAGGTTTCGTAGTCACTGCTCAAGAATTCCCCCCGGATCGAGTTTGCCGCAAGGGCATCAGGATAACACCAGTTGTTATCTAAATGTCCAATCCGGATTTTGCTTCACCGCACAAAATCCGTGCGGACGGCCTATGTTCAACTTTAGTTCCAACACAGCGAGCGCCGGGGCGGG
>JANNWA010000345.1:0-4292 GCA_031408275.1 Pseudomonadota bacterium | reverse complement strand
CCGTGGTCGTGCCAGGTCCACGACGGGGTGATGATGAAGTCGCCCGGATGCATGGCGGTGCGCTCGCCGTCGACCGCCGTGTACGCCCCCGAACCCTCGACGATGAACCGGAGCGCAGACTGGGTGTGGCGATGGCTGGGCGCAATTTCACCGGGGAGTATGAGCTGGAGGCCGCAGTACAGGCTGCGCGTGATGCACGACTGCCCGCGCATCCCGGGGTTTTCCAGGATCAGCACCCGGCGGATGGCCTCCGCCGCCGTGATCAGGCTGCCGGACTCCATGATGAAGGGCCGGATGTCCGCGTATTTCCAGAGGGACGGGACGCAACCCGAATTCGGGAGTGGCGGCACGAGCGCGTGCAGCACTTCCCACAGCGCGGTGAGGTTGTCCTTGTCGAGGCGGGCGTAGAACTCCGCCCGCGATCCCCCCTTACCGGGCGACTCCGCCTTGGCTTTGGCCGCTACCTGCATGATCGTCTCCTCCCACTGCGTTGGAGGCTGATTCTAGCAAAGCGGCTTACGGGGAGGGCGGCAAATGGCTCGGCGTTAGGGCGATTTCGCTAGCCAAAACACAGGTTTACCGTTGGCGAGCGGCGTCCCCAAAGTGCTGGACAGGGCCTTGCCCTCTGGGTCGGCCAGCGCGGCCTGCCGCGCCCGGGCGATGGCAGCGGCCTGCTCGCGCGGGTCGGCGGTTGCGGGGTTGTCCACCAGTGCGTCCATCAGCGCCAGGAAGTTGGCCATGCCGCGCCGGTGCGTGTCGCTGTAACCCTTGATGAGGGTCGCGCACTCGGCAATCTCGAGGGCCAGGCCGGTGTCGCGGCGCGCGGCTTCGCGAATGCGGCCAAGCCAGGCGTCGATGTGCTGCTGCTCCACCTGGTAGCGGAACGAATGCGGTCGCCAGGGCTTCAGCCAGGCCATGGAGCGGACCAGCAGGTAGCCGAGCACCGTCGAGGTCCTGACATGCATCCCGACGTTGTACGCGTTGATCTTGCCGTTCTTCTCGGCCCAGGCGAGCACCCTGCGGCCGAGGGCCGGCGGCAGCAGCGAGGCAAACTCCTCGACGCCGGGCTTGAGGTAATCGATGATCACCAGCGGCTCGCCGTCACCGGCTCGCGCTTCCTTTCTCACGCGTTCGAAGCGCGCGGCCCGCGTCTTGAGGTCCGCCACCCGGATGATGTCCTCGAAGCTCATCCACAGCGCAAGGTGCCGCGCAGTTTCCTCGGCGAGCTTCGCGTCCAGCGCGAGGAATGGCTGCATGCGTTCCCGGTACAGGGCCACATATGCCGGGCCCTGGTAGTCCAGCAACCGCGCTTCGCCCAGCGCGAGGATGTCCAGCACCGGTTTCGCCACAGCGGCGGGAGGCGGCGCCGCGGCCGACGCGAGGTCGAACCCGGCCGCAAAGCCGCGCAGCGACGCTTCGGCGCCCCTGCCCGCGGAGCGGATCGCGGCCTCGCAGGCGGCGCGCGGCAGGGGCAAGGCGCCTGATCCCGCCATGGCGCCGAACAGAACGGCATTGATCACTGTGCCGTTGGCCTGGGCGATCTCGCGCATGTCGAACAGCACGGCGCGCCTGGCCAGCTGCTTTGCGGTCTCATACACCTTTGCGCTGTCGAATCGCCCGTCGCCCATCTGCATTTTTTCGCCGGTCGAGTAGATGCGGTGGGTGGAGGCGATCAGCGTGGTGCGGTCCGGACTCACGTAGCCGTTCTGCATGGCACGGCCGGCTTCCATGAATTCGGAGGAGACCATGATGTCGACGTTCCCGGGATTCGGGGTCAGCGACATCACCGGTTCCCGGCCGCCCAGCGTTTCGCGTTTGGCGGGAAAGATTTCGAGGTAGTAGGTCGTTGCGCCGGTACGCTGCGCCACTCCAGGGATCGATGTCGCCTGCACCGGCAGGCCGCTCTGCGTCGCGGCTTCGACCAGCCAATCGGCCATGACCCCGCCGCCTTCGCCACCCAGGGCGGCGATCAGCACCGAGACCGAACGCTTCGGAATTTCCGCGCTCATGACCGGGTCGCCTCGGCAGGCATGAGCAATCCCGTCACGGCGGAGCGCACCTTGGAGATGAAACGGTCCCAGCCCGTGGGGTTCTGCACCACCTCGGCCCGGTAGAACGACGGGCATAGTACCGCCGCATGCGCGTTCTCGCCGCACAGCCCGCAGCCTACGCATCCGTCGATCACCGTGGCCACCGGGTCGCGGCGCAGGGGATCCGGATTGTCCTTGACGGTCAGGGTCGGGCATCCGGAGAGGCGGATGCAGGAGTGGTCCCCCGTGCACGTGTCCTCGTCCACGCCGTACTTCACCCGCACGAGGCGCTCGCCGGAGGCGAGCTTGCCCGCGTTGACGGGCCGCAGCTTCCTCTGTTTTTCGAGCTGGCATTCGCCCTCGGCGATGATCACCTTGAGGCCCTTGTAGTCCGAGGTCATCGCCTCCGACAGCGTCCTGGCGACCTCGCCCACCTTGTAGTTGTCCACCGTCTTCATCCAGCCCACGCCGAGCCCCGTGAGCGTGCGCTCGATGCCCATGTCGTCGGACTTGTGCGCGCTGTGCTGCGGGCTCGAAGGCAGCTCCTGCGTGCCGGTGGCCGAGCTGTAGCCGTTCTTCATGATGACGAGGATGCCGTCGTCCTTGTTGAACACCGTGTTCGCGATTCCCGAGGTGAGCCCGTTGTGCCAGAACCCGCCGTCGCCCATGATGGTCACGGTGCGCTTGCCGAACATCGTGTTGACTGCCGAGTTCGAGGCCATGCCGAGCCCGTAGCCGAGCACCGTATTGCCGATGTTGAAGGGCGGCAGCGTCGAGAACGTGTGGCAGCCGATGTCCGCGGACACGTGATACGCGCCGAGCTCGCGTTCGACCAGCTTCATGGCGGAGAAGACCGGCCGTTCCGGGCAGCCGACGCAGAAGCCGGGCGGGCGGGCGGGCACCGGTCCGCCGAGCAGTTCGAGCGCGCGCTTTTTCGGCGCCACGAGCGATTCGAACATCGTCAGGGCGGCGGCGGAATCAATGCCCTTCGGGGCGCTGCGCGCAACGAACAGCGCCATGCCCGTCAGGACGGTTTCGCCGGTGTACTCGCCCGCGAGCGGCAGCACGCGGGTGTTTTCCTGCATCGCTCCCGCGTGGGCGTTGTCGCCGGCCTTGCCGTAGATTTTGGTCGAAGTGTTGTCCGCACGGCGCAGGATCGCGTGCACGGCATCCTCGATGTAGGCCGGCTGGCCTTCCTCGACGATCAGGACCGCGCGCTTGCCCTCACAGAATCCCGAGACTTCCTCGGGAATCATCGGGTAGGTGACGTTCATGCAGTACACCGGGATGCGCGATTCCCCGAAGGCGTCGGCCAGGCCCAGCTGCTGCAGCGACCGGATCGTGACGTTGTACATGCCGCCCTGGCAGATGATGCCGACGTCGTCCGTATCGCCCGCAAACGTCTCGTTGAGCGAGTTGTCGCGGATGAACCTGACCGCGGCCGGCCAGCGCACCTCGATCTTGTGCTTTTCCTGCGCATAGGTGGCCGGCGGCAGGCAGATGCGGCTGTAGTCGAAGTCGGGGTTTTCCAGCACGTGCTTTCGGGAGACCGGCGCGGCTCGGTTGTCCCGCGTTGCGAAGGATCCCTGCACATGGCAGGCACGGATCCGCAGCTCGAGCAGCACCGGCGTGTTGGAGGCCTCGGACAGCTGGAAGGCCTTTTCCACGGAGTCGACGATCTTCGGCAGGTTCGGGCGCGGATCGAGCAGCCACATCTGCGACTTCATCGCGAAGGCGTGCGTGCGCTCCTGGATGATCGACGAGCCTTCGCCGTAGTCCTCGCCCAGCACCAGCAGCGCGCCGCCGCGCACGCCGGCCGAGGCGAGGTTGGAGAGCGCGTCCGAGGCGACGTTGGTGCCGACCGTGGACTTGAACGCGACCGCGCCGCGCATCGGGTAGTTGATCGAGGCGCCGAGCATCGCCGCGGCGCCGGCTTCGTTCGCGTTGGTCTCGACATGCACGCCGAGCTCGTCGAGGATGCCGCGCGCGTCGTTCAGCACGTCCATGACATGCGACACCGGCGCGCCCTGATAGCCGCCGACGTAGGATACGCCCGACTGCAGCAGCGCCTTGGTGACCGCGAGAATACCCTCGCCGTGGAAGGTCTCGCCTTCGCCCAGCTTGAGCAGTTCCACTTCCTGCTTGAAAGAGCGTTCCATCAAATTACCCGATCAAGTTGGGCAGCCAGGTGGCGACTGCGGGTACGAAGAAGACCAGAACCAGCACTACGATGCTGATCAGAAGGAAAGGCATCACCGCGCG
>JANNWA010000344.1:0-2940 GCA_031408275.1 Pseudomonadota bacterium | reverse complement strand
CACCCCCGAAAAAGCGGCGTCTGGGACTGCTGGACGGCAAGTACACGATCCCCGACGACTTCAACGCCCCACTCCCGGATGAGCTACTCGCAGAGTTCGAGGGCCGGCGCCGTTGAGGATCCTGCTCGACCCGCAGGTCCTGGTGGGTGCTCTGGCGGAAAGCGGGTTCATCGAGTTGCCCGTTTCTGCGACTCACGCCGCTGCGGTTGCGGGATTGCCTGCCCTTCATCGTGATCCGTTTGATCGAATGCTCGTGGCACAGGCCTACGCCGAGCCGATGACTCTGCTCACGAACGACGCGATCCTGGCCGGGTACGGTCAGCTGGTGAGGCTGGTGTAGGGCGGCGCACCAGTCCGGTGCGGCTGCTGCGGTTCGCCGGGGCACGGCGCCCTCTACCGCATTGCACAGTTATTGCTGATACTGTCGGCCAGTCCTAGGGAGTTGTCACAGTGTCGATTCACGTCTGCCTGAACCACGTCACCCATTACCGCTACGACCGCCCGGTCGCGCTCGGCCCGCAGGTGGTCCGCCTGCGCCCGGCGCCGCACTCGCGCACGCCCATCCTGTCTTACTCGCTCAAAGTCGAGCCGGCCGGGCACTTCATCAACTGGCAGCAGGATCCGCAGGGCAACTATCTCGCCCGGCTGGTCTTCCCCGAGAAGACGCGTGAGCTGCGGATCGAAGTCGACCTCACCGCGGAACTCTCGGTGATCAATCCTTTCGACTTCTTCCTCGAGCCGATCGCCGAAAAGTTCCCGTTCGCCTACGACGACCCGATGATGCTGCACGAACTGGCGCCGTACATGGTGAAGCTCCCGCCGACGCCGCTGTTCGCGAAGTATCTGGCCGCGATTGCGCTGAAGCCGGTGCCGACGATCGATTTCCTGGTCGCGCTGATCCAGGGGTTGCAGAAGGACATCAAGTACCTGATCCGCATGGAGCCGGGCGTGCAGACGCCGGAAGTGACGCTGGGCAATGCGAGCGGTTCGTGTCGGGACACGGGCTGGCTGCTGGTGCAGCTGTTGCGCCACCTCGGTCTCGCCGCGCGCTTCGTCTCGGGCTACCTGATTCAGCTCAAGCCGGACGTGAAGTCGCTCGACGGCCCCTCGGGCACCGAAGTCGACTTCACCGACCTGCACGCCTGGTGCGAGGTCTACCTGCCGGGCGCAGGCTGGATCGGCCTCGACCCGACCTCGGGGCTGTTCGCGGGTGAAGGCCATATCCCGCTCGCGTGCTCGCCCGAACCCGGCAGCGCCGCGCCGATCTCCGGCCTCACCGACGAGTGCGAGACCGAGTTCAGCCACGCGATGAAGGTGGAGAGGGTCTGGGAGGCGCCGCGCGTCACCAAGCCTTACACCGAGGAACAATGGAAGGAAATCGAGGCGCTCGGTGGCCGCATCGATGCCGACCTCGCCTCGGAGGACGTGCGCCTCACCATGGGCGGCGAGCCGACCTTCGTCTCGGCCGACGACCGCGACGGCGCGGAATGGAACACTGACGCTGACTCCCCGACTGCAAAACCGGTCAAGCGCAGGCTCGGCGCGAGCCTGCTCGCCAAACTCAAGGCCCGCTATGCACCGAAAGGATTGCTGCACTACGGGCAGGGCAAGTGGTACCCCGGCGAGCAGTTGCCGCGCTGGTCGCTGTCGCTTTTCTGGCGCAAGGACAAGGAACCCGTCTGGCAGGACGCAGCACTGTTCGCCGACGAGTCGGTCGACTACGGCGCGAACGAGGACACGGCGGAGAAATTCCTCGCGGGGCTGGCAGAAAGGCTTTCCCTCGATGCGCGCTACGTCTTCCCGGCGTTCGAGGACGTCTGGTACTACCTGTGGCGGGAGCGCAAACTCCCCACCAACGTCGACCCGTTCAATTCCAAGCTCGAGAATGCGCTGGAGCGCGCGCGCCTCGGCAAGGTATTCACCCAGGGCCTGGACAAGGTGGTCGGCCACGTGCTGCCGGTGCAAAGGAGCGGCACCGACGAGGTGCGCTGGCAGAGCGGTCCGTGGTTCCTGCGGGCGGACCGTTGCTACCTCATTCCCGGCGACTCGCCGCTGGGCCTGCGGCTGCCGCTGGATTCTCAGCCCTGGGTCTCGAACACCGATTACCCGTGGGTCCACCAGATCGACCCCACGCAACGCTTCGCACCGCTGCCCGCATGGCGCAACATTGCACAGTTGTTCGAAACGCCAGCGGCGGCACGGGCAAGGATTCAGGCGCGCACGCTCGCCCAGTCACAGGTGAAGCAGGGAGAGCCGCAAACCCCGGGGCGCGGAACACGCGCAAAGGCAGCCCCTGCACCCGACACGCCGCCCGCGCCGATGCAGTCGGCCGGCTGGATCACGCGCACCGCGATCTGCGCCGAGCCGCGCAACGGCGTGCTCTATATCTTCATGCCGCCGCTCAGCGAACTGGAGGACTACCTCGAACTCGTCGGCGCGATCGAGGCGACGGCCGCCGCGCTCAAAGTCCCGGTGGTCCTGGAGGGCTACGAGCCCCCGCGTGACCCGCGCCTCGAAACGCTGCGCATCACGCCCGACCCGGGCGTGCTCGAAGTCAACGTGCAGCCCACGCGCACCTGGCGCGAACTCGTCGACAACACCACGTTCCTGTACGAAGCCGCGCACGTCACGCGCCTTACCACCGAAAAATTCATGCTCGACGGCCGCCATTCGGGCACCGGCGGCGGCAACCACTTTGTGATGGGCGGCGCGACCACCAACGATTCGCCCTTCCTGAGAAGGCCCGACCTGCTCGCGAGCCTGATCGCTTACTGGCACAACCACCCGTCACTGTCGTACCTCTTTTCCGGCCTCTTCGTTGGCCCCACGAGCCTGGCGCCGCGCATCGACGAGGCGCGCAACGATTCGATCTACGAAATCGAGATCGCCTTTCGCGAGATTGCGCGGCTCGAAGGGGAGGGCGCGTCGCTGCCGTGGCTG
>JANNWA010000343.1:0-3539 GCA_031408275.1 Pseudomonadota bacterium | reverse complement strand
GAAGCTTTTTGTTCCGCTGTGAGGGTGCCTGTCTGGTCGGTCACATGCCCGGTCAATGGCGGCACCGCAATTTGTGCTTCGGCCACGAATGACCAGCCAAGCGCCAATGCGAGCAGCAGCGTACGCGCCACCCCGATCGCGCCAAGTACCATGGTCACTTGCCGGCCCCAGAAGCAGCACTTTTGGGCGCAGCGGGAGCAGCGTCAAAATTCACGCTCGGCGGCCTGGCGATTTCCTTTTCGTTGTCCACTGTGAAACTGGCCTTTTGTTTGTAGCCGAACACCATCGCGGTCAGGTTCGACGGAAAGGATCGCACCGCCACGTTGTAGTCCTGCACCGATTTGATGTAGCGATTGCGTGCCACCGTGATGCGGTTCTCGGTGCCTTCGAGCTGTGCCGACAGATCCCGGAAGCCCTGGTTGGCCCGGAGGTTCGGATAGTTCTCGGAGACCACCATCAGCCTGGACAAGGCGCCCGTCAATTCACCCTGTGCCTGCTGGAATCGCTGGAACGCAGCCGGGTCGTTGATCAATTCCGGCGTGGCCTGGATCGATGTGGCCCTGGAGCGGGCTTCGATCACCTTGGTCAAGGTGTCCTGCTCGAACTTCGCCTCGCCCTTGACGGTGCTGACAAGGTTGGGTATCAGGTCTGCCCGGCGCTGGTACTGGTTGACGACCTCCGCCCAACCCGCCTTGACTTGTTCGTCCGTGGTTTGAAAGGTGTTGTAGCCGCAGCCGCCAAGACCCAAGGTCAAGCTAGCCAAGAGGATTGTCAATAGTTTGCGCATGTTGTCTTCTCCAAAAAAGTGGTCAGTTCTTTGTGTTGTGCGATGTGTCTCTGCTCACCGCCGCACCCGGCGACTTCGCCCTATTGATGCCGGCAAGCTTGGTGCGCTTGAGCATGGGTGAGCGCAGTTTCATCTCGCCAGCCGCTTGGAGGCGATGCAATCCGGCGTGAACTCGAACGCGATGTTGGTGTCGGGCTCAATGAGCTTGCTTTTCTTGCCCGCATACGGCAGCCGCCACAAGATGTCACGTATCAGGTTCACCCGAGCCAGACGCTTGTCATCAGCCCGCACGATGTGCCATGGCGCGACAGTCGTGTGCGTGCGCAGCAGCATCGCATCGCGCGCATTGGAATAAGCCTTCCAGTGCTTTGCGGCGACCGCGTCGATCGGGCTGGACTTCCATTGTTTGAGTGGATCCTGAGCCCGGTCGGCCAGGCGCCGTATCTGCTCGCGCTTGCCCACATCGAGGTAGTATTTCAACAGCCTGATGCCCGATTTGACGAGCATCTCCTCAAACTTGGGGACCGACCACATGAATTCCTCGAGTTCCTTCTTGGTGCAGAAGCCCATGACGTGTTCCACGCCCGCGCGGTTGTACCAGCTGCGGTTGAACAGCACAAATTCCTCGGCGACGGGAAGCTGCGCGACGTAGCGCTGGAAGTACCATCCACTGCGGTCCCGCTCGGACGGCTTGCCGAGCGCAACCACACGGGTTTCACGCGGGCTCATGTGTTCGACGATGCGCTTGATGCTGCCGTCCTTGCCGGCCGCGTCGCGACCTTCGAGCACCACGAGAATCTTGTCGCCGCAACCAATGAAGTGCCGCTGCAGCTTGACCAGCTCGACCTGCAGCAAGCCCAGCTGTGCGTCGTAATCCTCGCGTGACATTGATAGCTGTCCCGCTCCCGCGCCCGTGGCAGACCTATCTGCAGAGGCGTCGGAGTCGACAACCGCAGGCGCGGAGTCCGCCTTGGGATTTTTCTCGTCGTGCTGCTTCTTGCTCATGACACGGCTCCTACTTTTTGCAGTGATGGCAGGAAGCGCGGCGTGCGCGCCGCGTATGCTTCAAATTCGGCGCCGAAACGCTTGCGCATCTCCGCCTCTTCCGTTATTGCCAGGCGCACATACATGACCAGCAGGATCGGGAACATCAGCAGCGTGAGCAAGGTTGGCCACTGCAGCAAAAAACCCAGGAGGATCAGCACGAAAGCCACGTACTGCGGATGGCGAATGGGCGCACGCCCCAGACCCATCATGCAAGGTAGCGGGCCGAACGTCCGTGCGATGGCCCACATACCGAACCATCGATTGCTTGCACAGCGATCTGGCAACGGCTGGCGCGCGCAATGTTCGGCGCCGCACCGACGGTGCGGTCGGCCGGGGTCACCATGGGGGCTCATCGGTCGAGAGGACGGCGTCACCCGGCTGCCACGGGCGGCGACGCGATGGCATCCGGCCTGGACCAGCGCTGCGGCAGTGCGGCCGAACCGGGCTCTATGAACAGCCGCTTGATCATAGGAAACCGCTCCCGCACGCGGCGCTGGACCGCGGCCATCGCGAGCGCGGCATCGGCCGTCTCGGTGCCCTCGTCGAAGTCCAGGTCCATCGTGACCAAGGCATCGTCCGGCCCCACGTACATCGACAGCACACGCCCGACGTCGCGCACGCCGGGCTCGTCCAGCGCGATGGCGCGGATGGCACGCGCGGTCTCCGGGTGGATGCCTTCGCCGATGAGCAGGCCACGCGACTGCCAGGCCAGCAAGCTGGCCACGCCGGCCAGCAGGATGCCGATCAGCACCGAGGCCGCGCCGTCCAGTGCGGGCATCTGCAGCCGTTGGCTGAGCGCGATGCCCGCCGCGGCGATGGCCAGGCCCACGAGTGCGGCCGCGTCCTCGGCCAGCACGGTGTAGGTGGTCGGGTCCTTGCTGCGCTGCACGGTCTCCCAGAACGGGCGGCCGCCGGCGAGGCGCCGGAACTGCTGCAGCGCGATGCCGAAGCTGATGCCCTCGAAGACCGCCGCAGTGCCGAGCACGACGTAGTTCCAGGTGGGATCGTGCAGCGGCTCCGGATGCCGGATGTGGAGAACGCCTTCGTAGAACGAGATGCCGCCGCCCAGGCCGAAGATCAGCACGGCGACGATCAGGCTCCAGAAGTAGAGCTCCTTGCCGTGCCCGAACGGGTGCTCGGGTGTGGCGGGCCGCTGGCTCAGGCGGATGCCAACGAGCAGCAGCACGCCGTTGAAAGTGTCGACCGATGAAGGGATACCTTCCGAGAGCATGGCCGAACTGCCGGTGATGCCGGCCACCACGAGCTTGGTCACGGCGATGGCGACATTGGCCGCGATGGCACCGTAGATGGCCAGCGTCGAAGCTGTCGGATGGGCGGGCCTCATCGCCGCGCTAGACCCACCCGGCGCGGCGCAGGCGACGGTAGACGAAAACACAACCCAACAGCGTCACGCCCACGGCCACCGGGTAACCGGCCCGCCACTTCAACTCCGGCATCCACTCGAAGTTCATGCCATAGAGGCTGAAAATCACGGTCGGGATGGCCAGGATGGCGCCCCAGCCCGCCAGGCGCTTGACCACCACGTTCTGGTTGTTGGCCACCAGGGCCAGATTCACCTGCATGGCCGTGGTCAGCATGTCGCGCATGCCATCGATGAGCCCGACCAGACGTGAGATGTGATCCTGAACGTCGCGGAAGTAGGCACGCAACTCCTTCGGTATCAGGTATTCGTGCAGGCGCATCA
>JANNWA010000342.1:0-3413 GCA_031408275.1 Pseudomonadota bacterium | reverse complement strand
CCCAGCCGATCAGCACGACCAGCACGACCGACACGGGCACCAGGAGGTAGAGGCTCTCCACGATTCAGGTGCGCAAGGCCCGTGCAAGGCGCGCGGAGTTGAGGACCACGACGAAAGAGCTCGCCGCCATGCCGATGGCGGCTTCCCAGGGGCCGATGAGGCCGAAGGCGGCCGCCGGCAACGCCAGGACGTTGTAGCCGAGCGCCCAGGCGAAGTTCTGCCGGATCGCCGCCATGGTGAGCCGGGCGATCCGGTCGGCCTCGAGTACGCCGGCAAGCCTCCCCGAAAGCAGGACCAGGTCGGCCTGCTGCTGGGCCAGCGCCGCGCCCTGCCCCATGGCGATCGAAAGGTCCGCTTGCGCGAGGACCGGGGCGTCGTTCAGCCCGTCCCCGATCACGCACACCTTCCGGCCCTGCGATTGCATCTGCTTGACGCTGTCGTGCTTGTCCTGCGGCGACACGCCGCCCCGAAACGATGCCAGTCCGAGCCTGCCGGCGACCTCGCCCGCCACGACAGCATCGTCGCCGCTCAGCAGGTGCACCCGCAGGCCTCGCGCGCGCAGGCCCTGCACGAGATCCGCGGCGTCCGGGCGCAGACGGTCCTCGAAGAGGAACCGCGCCAGCCAGCCTGACTCGGCGCCCAGGTACACGGACGACTGCTGCCCTGATGCCGGGGGAAGCCCCGCCGGTTCGCCTGATATCTCGCGCACGAACTGCAGCGTCCCGATGCGCAGGCGCCTGCCATCTACGATTGCTTCTATTCCGCTGCCAGGGAAATGCGTCATCTGTGCGACGCCCTGCACCGCCCCGGTGCAGGGCAATGCGCGCAGGGCTGCGGCAACCGGGTGCCGTGATCCGGACTCCAGCGCTTGCGCGAGCGCAAGGCAGTCCTCGTACCCCATGGGGCCCATCACGTCGAATCGTACGAGCCCGGGCTTGCCTTCGGTCAGCGTCCCGGTCTTGTCGAGCACCACGTCCGTCAGGCCGCCCATGGTCTCGATGGCCGGGGCCCGCGTGAGGACGATGCCGCGGCGCGCGAGTGCCGCAGTCGCGGAGGTGAGAGCGATCGGGGAAGCCAGCCCCAGCGCGCACGGGCAGGTCACCATCAGCACGGCGATCGACGCCCAGAACGCCCGCGAAGGATCGACCAGGGCCCAGCCGAGCAGTGTCGCGGCAGCGGCGGCCAGAACGACCCAGGTAAGGCCCTGCGCAATGCGATCGGCGGATTCGACCAGCCGCGGCTTTCCCGCCGCCGCGCGCTCGATGAGCCGCCCGATCGCCGCGGCCTGCGTTTCGACGCCCGAGCACGTTACCTGCATCTCGAGGGGCTGGTCGATGTTGACCGAACCGCCGATGAGGGACGAACCGGCGCGCTTTTCCAGCGGCCGTGACTCCCCGGTGAGCAGGGACTCGTCAGCGCTGCTGGTTCCGTCCGTGACAAGCCCGTCGGCGGGAACGGTCTCCCCCGGCGCCACGAGAACGCGATCGCCGGTCCGCAGTTCATGGGCCGCAACGCGCTCGCTTTCGCCGCCGCTGCCCAGGCGCAGCGCGAACGAGGGCATCCAGCGCGCCAAGTGATCGAGGCGCGCGGTCGCGGCGCGCCGCGCCGAGAGTTCCATGGCCCTCGAGGCCAGCAGAAGAAATACCAGCATCGTGATCGAATCAAAATACACCTCGCCACTGCCGGTAAGTGTCGCCCACGCACTGGCAGCAAAGCCCGCGAGGATTCCTAGGGAGACGGGGACGTCGATCCCGAGCCTGCGCGCGCGAAGATCCGCGAGCGCGGACGAAAAGAACGGCCCGCACGCGAAAGCGATCACCGGCAGCGTCAGTACGAGGCTGGCCCAGCGCATGACCTGCTCGGCTTCCGCGCTAAGCGTCCCCATGTCGTCGATATAGCGGGGGATCGCATACATCATGACCTGCATCGCGCCGAACCCGGCGACGAACAAACGCCAGAGCGAACCCCGCTGCTCCTGGGCATCCCGGGCGCGCTGCCTGGTCGGATCGAACGGGTAGGCGTCGTAGCCGATGCTGCGCACGGCGGCGATGATTTCGCCGAGCTTCACGACACGCTCGTCCCAGGTGACCTGGGCGCGGCGGGTGGCGTAGTTGATCGATATCGCGGTCACGCCCGGCAGGCGGCGCAGGTAGCGTTCGTTCAGCCACACGCAGGCCGCGCACCGGATGCCGTCCAGCATGAGCGTCGCCTCGCGTTCGTGCTCCCCCACCGAGGCGACGAACTGCGCCTGTGCGAGCGGGTCGTCGTAGATCTCCGGCGGCGGCAGGTCGTCCGGGCGCACGCCTGCGTCAGGCGCGAGATCACGCGTTTCGTAATAGCCCTCGAACCCTGCACCTACGATGGTACGAGCCACGGCTTCGCAGCCCGCGCAGCACAACTCGCGCGGCCGCCCGAGAATGGCCAAGCGGTGCTTCCCCGCCGCAGGCACCGGCAGCCCGCAGTGAAAGCAAGCGGGTACTGCCGCGGCCGCGGTCGTGGCGGCCGCCGGCGAGGCGATGACGATGGACACGCGGCGATTACCGTCCCGCGATTACTGCGCGACGGCCCCGGCTGCCTTGAGTATCGGCGTCCAGCGCGCAACCTCGCTCTTTACGAGGTTCGCAAGCGCATCCGGGGAACGACCCGCCTTGTCCGGGATCACGCTGCCCAGTTCGAGCAGGCGCGCGCGCGTCGCGCTGTCGTCGAGCCCCTTGACCAGCGTTTCGTTCAACTTGGCCACGATTTCCTTTGGCGTTCCTTTGGGTGCGAACAGCGCGTTCCAGGCGCTGACCTGGTATTCGGGCAGGCCGGCCTCCTTGGTGGTGGGCACGTCCGGAAGTGCCGGCGAGCGCTCGGGAGTGGCGATGGCGTAGGCCTTGACGGCGCCGCCCTTGACCTGCGACACGAGGTTGACGATCTGGTCGCACATGTAGTCGACCTGTCCGCCCACGAGGTCGTTCAGCGCGGGTCCCGTGCCGCGGTACGCGACGACGATGTTCTTGACTCCGATCTGCGAGGTGAGCAGCGTGCAGGTCGTGAAGGACACCGAACCGACGCCCGCGTGCGCCTGCATGGCCTTGGCGGCGGGATCCTTGAGGCGGGCGATGAACTCCTTGAGGTTGGCTGCCGGGAAGTCCTTGCGGTCCACGATCAGGATCGGGGTGCCGGCAACGAGGCCGATCGGCTCGAAGTCCTTGGCCGGGTCGTACTTGAGGCCGGGATACATCGCGGGCGCCGCGCCGTGTGTGCCCATGTGCCCCATCATGATCGTATAGCCGTCCGGTTTCGACTGCGCGCCGCGCGTGATGCCCGTGGTACCGCCCGCGCCTGCCATGTTCTCTACGACGAACTGCTGGCCGAGCGTTTTCGAGTAGTACTCGCCGGCGATGCGGGCGATGATGTCGGTCGGCCCG
>JANNWA010000341.1:0-22418 GCA_031408275.1 Pseudomonadota bacterium | reverse complement strand
CGCCGATATGGAAGTACTTCTTAAGCACGAGGTTCTCCCCGGACTTGTCGAGAGAAGCGTTGAACTCGGGATACTGGCGCAATGCAGTGACGCTGGCCTTGATCAGGAAGGCGAGCATGGTGAGCTTGAAGCCCTGCTTCTCCGTGTCGGCGGTGTTCGCCTTGCGGAAGGACTCCAACTCCGTGATGTCGGCTTCGTCGAACTGCGTGATGTGGGGAATCGAGATCCAATTGCGATGCAGGAATGCGCCCGAGATCTTCTTGATGCGCGACAGCGGCCGGGTTTCGACCGGCCCGAACTTGGCGAAATCCACGGGCTGGAGCTCGGGCAGGCCGAACGGCATTCCGCCCGGCGCCGCCGGCGCGGCGGCGGGCCTGGCCCCCGCGAGTGTTCCCTTGACGAAGGCCTGCACGTCCTCGCGAGTCACCCGCCCCTTGGGGCCGTTTCCCTTGACCTTGCCGAGGTCGACGCCGAGTTCGCGGGCGAACAAGCGGATCGAGGGGCTCGCATGGGGCTTGGACACCGTGAGTTCGTGGGGCTCGAGCGGGACGGGATCGGGCTTCGCTATGGACCTCGCTTCGGATGCGGCCGGCACCGGAGCCGGAGTCGGGGCGGTTACCGGGGCAGCCGGCGCTTGCGGGGCTGCAGGCACAGCACCGCCTGCTTCCTCCAGGATCAGGATGAGCGAGCCTTCGGCCACCTTGTCGCCGACTTTTATTCTCAGCTCTTTCACCACGCCCGCCACCGGCGAGGGGATTTCCATCGTGGCCTTGTCGGACTCGACCGTGATCAGCGAGCCTTCCTTTTCCACCCGGTCGCCAGGCGAGACAAGCACCTCGATCACACCGACTTCCTTGAAGTCGCCGATGTCCGGGACCTTGATTTCGATCGAACCAGCCATTGTCTTGGTTTGCCTTCTCTAGACCGTCGTTGGATCGGGTTTCCCCGGATCGATACCGTACTTGGCGATGGCTTCGGCGACTGTCTTCGCCTTGAGCGCGCCCTGGTCGACGAGGGCCTTCAGTGCGGCGATCGTGACCCAGTACCGGTTGACCTCGAAAAAATGGCGCAGCTGCGCCCGCGTGTCCGAGCGGCCAAAGCCGTCGGTGCCGAGCACGCGGTAAACCTTGTCTTTCGGCACGAACGGCCGGATCTGCTCGGCGAAGGTCTTCATGTAGTCGGTCGCGGCGATGACCGGGCCCACGCGCTTCGCCAGGCATTGCTCGACGTAGGACAGCCGGGGCTTGTCTTCCGGATGCAGCAGGTTCCACCGCTCTGCAGCGAGACCTTCGCGCCTCAACTCAGTGAAGCTCGGCGCGCTCCAGACATCCGCCGCCACGCCCCAGTCCTTTTCGAGCAGCTCCGCGGCTGCGATCACCTCCCGGAGGATCGTGCCGGAACCCAGCAATTGCACCCGGGTCTTGGATTTGGCCGACGATTCAGAGAAGGGATACAGCCCCTTGAGGATGCCTTCCTCCGCGCCCTTGGGCATCGCCGGATGCTCGTAGTTCTCGTTCATCACGGTGATGTAGTAATAAATGTCCTCCTGCTTTTCGACCATGCGGTGCAGGCCGTTCTGGATGATCACGGCCAGCTCATAGGCGAAGGTCGGGTCGTAGGACACGCAGTTCGGGATGACGGAAGACAGGATATGGCTGTGGCCGTCCTCGTGCTGCAGGCCTTCCCCGTTCAGCGTCGTGCGGCCCGCGGTGCCGCCAAGCAGAAAGCCGCGCGCCCGCTGGTCCGCGGCGGCCCATGCGAGGTCGCCTATCCTCTGCATGCCGAACATCGAATAGAAGATGTAGAAGGGGATCATGTTCACCCCGCTCGTCGAGTAGGAGGTGGCCGCGGCGATCCACGACGAGAATGCCCCCGCCTCGTTGATGCCCTCCTCGAGGACCTGGCCCGCCTTGTCCTCGCGGTAGTACATGACCTGGTCCTTGTCGACCGGCTCGTACTTCTGGCCTTCCTGGGAAAAGATCCCGAGCTGGCGGAACATGCCTTCCATCCCGAACGTGCGGGCCTCGTCGGGGACGATGGGAACGATCTTCTTGCCGAGGTTCTTGTCGCGCAGCAGCGTGGTAAGGATGCGCACGAATGCCATCGTGGTGGAGATCTCGCGGCCCTCGGAACTCTTCAACTGCGCTTCGAACACCTCGAGCTTGGGCACCGGCAGCGTGTGGTACGCCTGGCGCCTGCGCTGCGGCAGGAATCCGCCCAGCGCAGCGCGGCGCTCCAGCAGATACTTCATTTCGGGCGAATCCGGCGCAGGTTTGTAGAACGGCAGTTCCTCGAGCCGGGAATCCGGAACGGGAATGTTGAACCGGTCGCGCATCTGGCGGACGGAATCGAGGTCCATCTTCTTCTGCTGGTGGGTGGTGTTCTTGCCCTCGCCGATCTTGCCCATGCCGTAGCCCTTCACCGTCTTGGCGAGGATCACGGTAGGCTGGCCCTTGTGTTTCACGGCCGCCGCGTATGCGGCGTAGATCTTGTTGGGATCATGGCCGCCGCGGTTCAGGCGCCAGATGTCCGCATCGGTCATGCGCGAAACCATTTCGAGCAGGCGGGGGTCCTTGCCGAAGAAGTGCTTCCTTACAAAGGCTCCGTCATTGGCCTTGAAGTTCTGGTATTCGCCGTCGACGGTATCCTCCATGACCTTCTTCAGCGCGCCGTCCTTGTCGCGGGCAAGAAGGGGATCCCAGTACGAACCCCAGATCAGCTTGATCACATTCCAGCCCGCGCCGCGAAAGTCCGCTTCGAGCTCCTGGATGATCTTGCCGTTGCCGCGCACGGGACCGTCGAGGCGCTGCAGGTTGCAATTGACGATGAACACCAGGTTGTCGAGCTTCTCGCGCACGGCCATGCCGATCGCGCCCAGCGACTCCGGCTCGTCCATCTCGCCGTCGCCGCAGAACACCCAGACCTTGCGGTTTTCGGTGTTCGCCAGTCCTCGCGCGTGCATGTACTTGAGGAAGCGCGCCTGATAGATCGCCTGAAGCGGGCCGAGGCCCATCGACACCGTCGGAAACTGCCAGAAGTCCGGCATCAGCCAGGGGTGGGGGTAGGAAGTGATGCCCTTGCCGTCGACATCACGGCGGAAGTTGAGCAGTTGATCTTCTGAGAGGCGCCCCTCGAGATAGGCCCGGGCATAGATGCCAGGCGCCGAATGGCCCTGGAAATAGATCAGGTCGCCGCCATGGTTCTCCGACGGCGCATGCCAGAAATGGTTGAACCCGATGCCGAAGAGCGTGCCGACCGACGCGAAGCTCGCGATGTGCCCGCCGAGGTCTCCCTCGACCTTGTTCGCCTTGGCAACCATTACCATCGCATTCCAGCGCGTGTAGGAACGGATACGCTCCTCCAGCGTATGGTCCCCAGGGGAACGCTCCTCCATGTGCGGGGGAATCGTATTGAGGTACGCGGTGTTCGCCGAGAACGGCAGATACGCGCCGGAGCTGCGCGCCGTGTCGATCAGTTTCTGCAGGAGAAAGTGGGCGCGCTCGGGACCTTCGCGCTCCATGACGGCCTCGAGGGCATCCAGCCACTCCCGGGTCTCCTGGGAATCGGGGTCGTTGGCTGCGGGGAATTGGGGAACGGCAGACATGAGTCCTCCAGCTTGTGGCTTTGCTCTGTCGAACAGTGACGCGAACACAGATTTTTTGAATCCGCGACGCTTTGGGATTTCCTTCGAAGCTTAATACGTTCAAGTGACCCGCACAAACACGAGAGGTCCCGCCGGGACAGGCGTGAATTCAAGCATCGCTTCGGGATCAATTCACAGTATTTCATATTGTAAGATCTAATACCGTATTATGCAAAATCCTCGAATGCTAAAATTTCTCCCCTTAACGATCCCATGCACCTCCTGCGCATGACCGCCCGCATCATTGATGGAAAGGCGCACGCCGCCGCGCTGCGCGCCGAACTCAAGGCTTCCGTTGCCGTCCTTGCGTCCCGCGGCGTGCGTCCCGGCCTCGCCGTCGTTATCGTCGGGGACAATCCTGCCTCACGCACCTACGTGCGCAACAAGGTCCGCGCCTGCGAAGAAGCCGGCGTGCTGTCTGAACTGCATGAACTTCCCGCAGACGCCAGCGAGGCCGAGTTGCTGGCGCGAGTCCGCGATCTGAACACCGATCCGCGCATCGACGGCGTGCTGGTCCAGCTCCCGCTGCCCGCTTACATGGACGACGCGCGGGTCATTGCGGCGATCGGGCCGGACAAGGATGTGGACGGATTCCACGTACAGAGTGCCGGAGCGCTGCTCATCGGTGAGCCACAATTCACACCGTGTACCCCTGCCGGCATCATGTACTTGCTGGAAAAGGAGGGCATCCAAATAGCGGGGCGGCACGCCGTAATCGTCGGGCGGAGCAACATCGTCGGCAAACCCATGGCCCTTCTCCTATTGCAAAAGGATGCGACCGTCACCATCTGCCACTCGAAGACGCCCGACTTGGCAGCCCACACGCGCCGCGCGGATATCCTCGTCGCAGCGGTCGGCCGCACGAACCTCATCGGCTCCGAGATGGTCAAGCACGGTGCATGCGTAATCGACGTAGGCACTAACCGGCAGTCCGACGGAAAATTACGCGGAGACGTGGATTTCGAGGCCGTAAAGGAAGTAGCCGGCAGTATCACGCCCGTTCCCGGCGGGGTCGGTCCGATGACGGTGGCGATGCTGGTTGCCAATACGCTGCGTGCCGCCGAACACCGAATTCAACGTTTAAACAGGACCAAACAGTGACCTCGGCATCTGTAAACCCGTTGCTCGATTTTTCCGGATTGCCGCGCTTCGCGGAGTTCAAGCCAGAGCACGTGCCGTCGGCGGTGGAACGACTCATCGCGGAAGCGCGTGCAACGGTCGAGCGGATTGCTGCCGACGACGTTCCGGCGACCTGGGACGGGTTCGTAGGCCCGCTGGAAGATTCGACCGAGCGTTTGTCGCGTGCCTGGGGCCAGGTGGAGCACCTGCATTCGGTGATGGACAGCCCGGAGTTGCGCGCCGCGTACAACGCCGACCTGCCGAAGATTACCCAGTTCTGGACCGAACTCGGCCAGAACCAGCGCCTTTTCGACAAGTACCGCGCGTTGAAGGATTCCGCAGATTTCGCGGCCCTCGTGCCCGCGCGCAAGAAGCTGGTAGACAACGCGCTTCGCGATTTTCGCCTCGGCGGTGCCGAACTGCCGGCCGAACTGAAACCCCGCTATGCCGCGATCCAGGACGAACTTGCCTCGCTTTCCGCAAAATTCTCCGAGAACGTGCTCGACGCGACCAACGCCTTCTCGATCATGATTGAGGATGAGAAACGCCTTGCCGGCATTCCGGCGGATGCCCTCCAGGCCGCTCGCGAGGCCGCCGAAAAAGACGGCAAGCCTGGCTGGAAGTTCACGCTCCAGATGCCGTCCTACCTGCCGGTGATGCAATACGCCGACGATCGCGCCCTGCGCGAAACTTTCTATCGCGCAAACGCGACCCGCGCTTCCGAGTTCGGCAAGCCGGAATGGGACAATACCTCCCTTATCGCGCGCATCCTGAAGCTGCGCAAGGAAGACGCGGCGCTGCTCGGGTACGCCAACTTTGCCGAACTTTCATTGGTGCCGAAAATGGCCCAAACACCCGCGCAGGTGCTCGAGTTCCTGCATGACCTGGCCAGGCGCGCACGGCCGTTCGCCGAGCGAGACCTTGCGGAGCTCAGGGAATACGCGAAACGTGAACTGGGTTTATCGACGCTCGAAGCATGGGACATGGCCTACGCCTCGGAGAGGCTGCGCGCCGAGCGCTATTCGTTTTCCGACCAGGAAGTGAAGCAGTATTTCCCCGAATCCCAGGTGGTACCGGGAATGTTCAAGCTCGTGGAGACGCTCTACGGCATCCGCATTTCGGAATCCACCGCACCCGTTTGGCACAAGGATGTTCGCTTCTTCGACATCCGCACTGCCGCAGGCGGCCTGATCGGTCAGTTCTACGTGGACCTCTACGCGCGCGAAACCAAGCGCGGCGGCGCCTGGATGGACGGCGCGATCACGCGCCGCCGCAAGGGCACAAGCATCCAGACGCCGGTCGCGTACCTGAACTGCAACTTCTCCGGACCGGTGGGCGGAAAACCCGCGCTCTTCACGCATGACGACGTGATCACCCTGTTCCACGAGTTCGGCCACGGGCTGCATCACCTGCTGACGGACATAGAAGACCTCGGCGTATCTGGGATCAACGGCGTTGAATGGGACGCCGTCGAGTTGCCGAGCCAGTTCATGGAGAACTTCTGCTGGGAATGGGAAGTGCTCGAGCACATGACGAAGCACGTGGACTCGCGAGGACCCCTGCCCCACGAGCTGTTCGACAAGATGCTTGCGGCCAGAAATTTCCAGTCGGGCCTCGGCATGCTCCGCCAGATCGAGTTCTCGCTGTTCGACATGCACCTGCACTACGATTTCGCGCCCGGCGCGGGCCGCAGCGCACAGGACGTGCTCGACGCGGTCAGGAACGAAGTCGCGGTCGTCGTCCCGCCGGCCTACAACCGATTCCCGAACAATTTCTCCCACATCTTCGCAGGCGGCTATGCCGCCGGCTACTACAGCTACAAATGGGCGGAAGTGCTTTCGGCCGACGCGTTCAGCGCGTTTGAGGAAATGCGAGCGCTGCGCAGCGTGCTCGACGGCGTGACGGGCGCACGCTTTCGCGACGAAGTGCTCGCCGTGGGCGGCAGCCGGCCCGCTGCGGACTCTTTTCGCGCTTTCCGCGGCCGTGACCCGCAGGTGGACGCCCTGCTGCGTCACAACGGCATGATTCCCGCGTGACCGGCGGCCTGTAATGAGGCTTGCGACCTGGAACGTCAACTCGCTCAAGGTCCGCCTCCCGCACCTCACCGACTGGCTGCAGGCTGCACAACCCGACGTGGTCTGCCTTCAGGAGCTCAAGCTCGTGGATGCAAAATTCCCGCGAGAAGCGCTTGCCGCCGCGGGCTACGCCACGGCGTCCTCTGGCCAGAAAACCTATAACGGTGTGGCGATCCTCGCGCGGACCCCGCTGGAAGATGTTCAAACCGGCATTCCCGGATTCGAGGACGAACAAAGGCGCGTGATCGCCGCGACGGTAGGGGGGGCGCGAGTAGTGTGCCTCTATGCGCCGAACGGCCAGGCGGTAGGCTCGGACAAGTACGATTACAAGCTCAGGTGGTACTCGGCGCTGCGCGAGTGGCTGGGCGCGGAGCTGGCTCGGCATCCGGACTTGGCGGTGCTCGGCGACCTGAACATTGCCCCGGAGGACCGCGACGTCCACGATCCCAAGGCTTGGGAAGGGCAGGTCCACGTCTCCGGGCCCGAGCGGGAGGCTTTTCGCGCGCTTATCGGGCTGGGTCTCAAGGATTCCTTCCGCCTGTTCGAGCAGCCGGAGAAGAGTTATTCGTGGTGGGACTACCGGATGATGGGCTTTCGCAGGAACGCGGGGCTGCGCATCGACTTCGTGCTTCTCTCGCCGGCGCTCGCGGCCCGTTGCACGGCATGCACCATAGACAAGGCTCCCCGCAAGCTTGAACGGCCGAGCGACCACACCCCGGTGATCGCCGAGGTTTCGTAACGAAGCGGGCTAGTCGATCGCCGCGTACGCGGGCAGCGTCAGGAACTCGACGTAATCGCCCGTAGTGATCTTGTCGAAGAGCTTCGCGCCTTCCTCGTATTTGCCGTCCTTCCAGGCCGCGTCCCCAAGATACGCCTTCACCTTCGGCAGCTCGTCGGCAAGCAGCGTGCGGAAAAGCTCAGTCGTGACCTTGCGGCCATCGTCAAGCCTGCCCTTCTCGCTCCGGATCCACTGCCAGATCTGCGAGCGCGAGATCTCCGCCGTCGCAGCATCTTCCATGAGGTTGAACACGGGCACGCAGCCGTTGCCCGCCAGCCACGCGCCCAGGTACTGGATGCCGACCGAGATGTTGTTGCGCAGGCCGGCCTCCGTGATCGGCGCCTCCGGCTTGAAATCGAGCAGATCCTTCGCTCCGAAATTCACGTCAGGGCGCTGCTTGTCGTACTGGTTGGGCGCAGGCATGTGCTTGTCGAACACTTCCTTCGCGATCGGCACGAGCGCCGGGTGAGCGACCCACGTGCCGTCGCAACCGTCCGTGACTTCACGCAGCTTGTCCTGGCGGACTTTCTCGAGGGCAGCCTCGTTGGCAGCCGGATCGTTCTTGATCGGGATCTGGGCGGCCATGCCGCCCATCGCCGGGGCACCGCGCTTGTGGCAGGTTTTCACCAGCGTGAGGGCGTACGCACGCATGAAGGGGGAGGTCATCGTCACCTGCGCGCGGTCGGCGAGGCAGAAATCCTTGTTTGAGCGGAATTTCTTGATGCAGGAAAAGATGTAGTCCCAGCGGCCGATGTTGAGGCCGGCGGAGTGGTCCTTCAGTTCCCACAGGATCTCGTCCATCTCGAACGCAGCGACCACGGTTTCGATCAGCACCGTGGCACGGATCGTACCGTGCGGAACGCCGACCTCCTTTTGGGCCATTGTGAAGATGTCGTTCCACAGCCGGGCCTCAAGATGCGACTCCATCTTCGGCAGGTAGTAGTAGGGGCCGCTGCCGCGCTTGAGCAACTCCTTCGCGTTGTGGAAGAACAGGAGGGCAAAATCGAAAATGCCGCCTGAAACGGGCTGGCCGTCGATCGTCACGTGCTTTTCGTCCAAATGCCAGCCGCGTGGACGGGGAATCAGCACCGCCGTTTTTTCGTTCAGCCTGTACTGCTTGCTGTTTTGCTCGAGCGTGATCGTGCGGCGGACCGCATCCCGAATGTTGATCTGCCCATCGATCATGTTGAACCAGGTGGGGCAGTTGGCGTCCTCGAAGTCCGCCATGAACGTGGCGGCGCCGCAGTTCAGCGCGTTGATCACCATCTTGCGATCGGTCGGGCCGGTGATTTCCACCCGGCGGTCGAGCATGTCGGCTGGTTGTGGCGTGATAGTCCACGCCGCTTCGCGAACCGACTTCGTTTCCGGCAGGAAATCAGGGAGTTTCCCGGCATCGAACTCCTTTTGCCGTGCAGCACGCCGGGCCAGCAATTCTGTCCGACGGGACGCGAAAGCGCGGTGCAGCAAAGCAACCAGGCGGAGGGCTTCCGGAGTCAGAATCTGAGCAAATTCAGGGGTAATCTTGGCGCTGATCTGCACGCCGGCAGGAAGGTTCGTAGACATGGGCAATCCCTTATTGCTATGCACAAAAGAAACTTGATTGTACAACTTGCGGATTCCGCATTGCGAAATCCGCAAGCAGGCCAATGGCTTTAGTCAGTTTCTTTGCCCTCGATGCCGAGTTCCTGGATCTTTCGTGTAATCGTGTTGCGCCCCATGCCAAGCAAGCTTGCCGCCTCGATTCGCCGCCCCCCGGTTTTGGCTAACGCTTTGATGATCAATGATTTTTCGAACTGCCGGCCAAGAACATCAAGGATTCCGTTCTCGCCCTGGCTCAAACGCCGCTCGACCTCGAGTTCGAGGGCTGCGACCCAGTCGGATGGACCTGCGTCGGAGTCAGACTCGCGAAATTCCGCAGGCAAGTCCCCCACTTCAATTACCTGTCCGGGCGCCATTACTGTCAGCCAGTGGCACAGGTTTTCCAGTTGGCGCACGTTACCGGGGAAATCGAGGCGAGAAATGTGTTTGATGACTTCGTCTGAGAGCCGCTTCGGATCAACTCCAAGTTGTGCGGCACTGTGCGTAAGGAAATGCCGGGCAAGCAATGGAATGTCTTCCCGGCGTTCGCGCATTGCCGGTAGCCGGATGCGAATCACGTTCAGTCGGTGGTACAGGTCTTCGCGGAAACTGCCCTCTCGAACCCTGGCATCCAGGTTTTGATGGGTCGCGGCGATGACGCGCACGTTGGTCTTGATCTGTTGATGCCCGCCAACGCGGTAAAAACTGCCATCGGATAACACGCGCAACAGACGCGTCTGGAGGTCTGCCGGCATGTCGCCGATCTCGTCAAGAAAGAGCGTGCCACCCTCGGCCTGCTCAAATCGGCCGCGACGTTGCGCCTGCGCACCTGTGAAAGAACCCCGCTCATGACCAAACAATTCGGACTCCAACAGGTCTTTCGGCATCGCCGCGGTATTGATCGCGACGAAGGGCTTGGATGCCCGCGCACTATGCCGGTGCAATGCCCTCGCCACCAATTCCTTGCCCGAGCCCGACTCTCCTGTGATCAGTACCGTGGCCGTGGATTGGGACAGTCGGCCGATCGCCCTGAAAACCTCCTGCATTGCCGGAGCCTGGCCAAGAATCTCCGGGGCTTCCGCGACCGGCTCGAGAGCCGCTGCCTCGCGCTGGCTCTCGTCGAGCGCCCGCCGGATGAGATCCACGGCCTGATCTACATCGAACGGCTTTGGCAGGTACTCGTATGCCCCTCCCTGGAAAGCAGCGACTGCAGACTCCAGATCTGAATAGGCCGTCATTACGATGACCGGAACGGTCGGATGGCGCTCCTTGACGGTTTGCAGGAGCTGCAAGCCCGACGGGCCCGGCATTCGGATGTCGGAGACCAGCACCTGGGGCGGTCCATCGCACAGCGCATCGAGCGCTTCGGAGGCGGAAGAAAATGAGTTGAACGCGATCCCTTCCCGGCCGAGCGCTTTCTCGAACACCCACCGGATGGAACGGTCATCATCGACGATCCAGACTGGCTTCATCAGTTTCCAGATGTGCGCCGCCCCTGGGGGTTCACCCCAAGGGCAGCAGAATAGTGAACACGGTACGGCCAGGCCGGCTGTCGCATTCGATCATCCCGCGGTGATACTGGACGAATGTCTGCGCCAACGACAGGCCAAGACCGCTGCCCCCCTCGCGCCCGGACACGAGGGGATTAAATATCTTGTCGCGGATTTCCTCTGGAACCCCAGGTCCGTCGTCGATTACTTGCAATTCTAGTGCCAGCCTGTGGCGCAGCCGCACGATGGTGACCTGGCGCACGACCCTCGTGCGGAACTCGATCGTACCGCCGGGTTCCCCACCCGGCTTCCGCCCGCTCGCACCGTCCGGCCCTGCGCGGAGAGCCTGCGCAGCGTTGCGTGCAATATTCAGGATCGCCTGGATCAGCTGTTCCTTGTCCCCGATCAGTTCGGGCACGCTCACATCGTAATTGCGCCGGATCGCCACGCCCTCCGAGAATTCGGCCAGGATGAGGCTCCTCACGCGCTCAAGGATCTCGTGCACGTTCAGAGGAGCAAGCCTCGGGGTGCGGTGCGGGGTAAGCAGGCGGTCCATCAAGGCCTGGAGCCGGTCCGCCTCCTTAATGATGACCTGCGTGTATTCCTTGAGTTCGGCCTTGTCGAGTTCGCGCTCCAGCAATTGAGCCGAGCCGCGCAACCCCCCCAGCGGATTCTTGATCTCGTGGGCGAGGTTGCGGATGAGTTCGCGATTGGCAGCCTGCTGGTCGATCATGCGCTCCTCCCGGGCGATGCGCAGCTGCTGTTCGATCGGACGCAGCTCGACCAGCAGCGGGGTACGCGGCAATGCGATGTGCGCGACCGTGGCTACTAGTGCGAGTGGCTCGTGGCCGGGGCGCAGGAAAGTGACGCCCTGCGCGGAATAGTCCCAGTGATTGGCGAGCGCGTCGGCCAGCGTCTTGGCCAGTTCCGCTCGCTCCTCAAACAGCGGAACGAATGGCTGGCTCAGAAGGCCCTTTACCGCAGTGGCGAGCAGGCTTTCGGCAGAAGGGTTGACATAGCGGACGACAAGCTCGGCGTCCAGCACCGCCACCGCAGTGGGCAATAACTCAAGCCCGGAGAACGGCGCGCTCATGGCGGGTGAGAAGGATGCCCCAAGACCTGCAGGCGGCTATTTCATCTTGCCGAGTTCCTTGCGGAGCTCGGCGGCGTTCTTTTCATGCAGTTCGACGTTGTCCTTGTATTTCTGCAGCCGCTCAAGCACCTTCGCGTAGTTCTTTTCGTCGCCGAGACGCACGGACTCCTGCTCCTTCAGCTCCGCTCTTGCCTTGGCGAGCAGCGCTTCTTCACTCGCAAGCTCGGATTCGAGCGTCGCTTTCTGCCGGTCACGGGCACTGGCACGATCGCCCGGGCTCTCCTTCGGGAAGCCGGCTGGCGACTTCGCAGCCGGTTTGGGCACGGGGGCCTGCGGCGGCAGGACAGTCACACGCTCGGTATGGACGGCTTTGCAGTCCTTGCCGGCAGTTTCATCCTTGACGTTTGTGACGTGCGTCCTGCCGTTCGGGTCCACGCAGCGCCAAATAGTCTGAATCCCGCCACCGCTCTGGGCGAACACCGACGGCACCGCGCTTGAAAGGCCGGCGACAATCGCAACGCTCAGTAAGCTGCCCCAACCGCTCATCAAGAACAAGCCTTAAATTGAACACCCAAGTGTATGTTAGCAATCGTACTTTTACAATCGGAGACGAAAAAGAAAAAGGACGGATAAAGCCCGTCCTTTTCCTAACGCATGAACCCGGATGCGGGCTTAGCGAACGCTTTTACATGGAGTAGTACATGTCAAACTCGAGCGGGTGAGTGGTCATACGGAACCGGGTGACCTCGTTCATCTTGAGTTCGATATAGGCATCGATGAAGTCGTCGGAGAACACGCCGCCCTTGGTCAGGAAGGCGCGATCCTTGTCCAGGTTTTCCAGCGCCTGGTCGAGCGACGAGCATACGTTCGGCACTTTCTTGGCTTCCTCGGGCGGCAGGTCGTAGAGGTTCTTGTCCACGGGATCGCCCGGGTGGATCTTGTTCTGGACACCGTCGAGGCCGGCCATCAGCAACGCCGCGAACGCCATGTACGAATTGGCCGTAGGGTCCGGGAAGCGCACTTCGACACGCCGCCCCTTCGGGCTGTTCACGAACGGGATGCGGCAGGAAGCCGAGCGATTGCGCGCCGAGTATGCAAGGTTGATCGGCGCCTCGAACCCCGGAACCAGCCGCTTGTAGCTGTTGGTGCCTGGATTAGTGATCGCATTCAGCGCCTTGGCGTGCTTGATCACGCCACCGATGTAGTACAGCGCGAATTCGGACAGGCCCGCGTATCCGTTGCCGGCGAAGAGGTTTTCGCCGCCCTTCCAGACCGACTGGTGCACATGCATTCCGGAGCCGTTGTCGCCTACAACAGGCTTGGGCATGAAGGTTGCCGTCTTGCCATACGATGCGGCTACATTCCAGACGGTGTACTTGAGGATCTGCGTCCAGTCGGCTCGTTGGACGAGCGGTGCAAATCTTGTGCCGATTTCACACTGTCCCGGCGCGGCCACCTCGTGGTGGTGCACCTCGACTTCCACGCCCTGCTGCTCGAGGGCAATGCACATCGCATTCCGGATGTCCTGCAGCGTATCGGCCGGAGGAACCGGGAAGTAGCCACCCTTGATGGGGGCGCGATGGCCCATGTTTCCTGACTCATAGTCGATGCTGGAGGACCACGGCGCCTCTTCGGAACGGATCTTCACGAAGCAGCCGGACATGTCAACCTGCCAGGTGACGCCGTCGAAAACGAAGAACTCGGGCTCCGGACCGAAGTAGGCCGTGTCGCCTAGTCCAGAGGACTTCAGGTAGGCCTCGGCGCGCTTCGCAATGCCGCGCGGGCAGCGATCGTACGGCTTTCCGTCACCCGGTTCGACCACGTCGCAGGAAATATTGAGAACGGGTTCGTCGGTGAACGGGTCCATGCGCGCACTGTTGGGGTCCGGCATGAGCGCCATGTCGGAGGCTTGGATACCTTTCCAGCCGGCGATCGACGAACCGTCGAACGCATGCCCTTCCTCGAATTTCTCCATGGTGAAATATTTGGCCGGGACGGACACATGCTGTTCTTTGCCGAGCGTGTCGGTAAAGCGGAAGTCGACGAATTTGACTTCCTTTTCCTTGGCCAGTTTCAGTACATCGGCTGCCGATGGCATCTAATTCTCCTGAATTTGCGAATAAAAAGCGGAACCGGCCCCCGGCCGGACGGAACAGAATCGAGCAGTTTCCATGCCAAACGAGGAACCGACCTGGCTCCTCGGTTGCAAAGCGCGAGTGCTTGGATTCTACAGAAAGAAAACGCACCGTTTCAATGCGGGATAATGCCAAATGCTCAATTTTGGTGCGCTTTAGGTGCTGCCTCTGCAGTGGGGGACAGGGAATATAATCCTCCGCCCCGTGAAAGGACTTTTATGGCCGCCCCCGAATCCATCAAGAATATTGCGCGCCAGCGCGCCAATGAACTGAAACTGCCGTATGCGGGCGCATTGCTTCCGCAGGAGGCCCATATCCTTATGCAGGCGGGTGCAAAACTGGTCGACGTTCGCACGAAGGCCGAACTCCAATGGGTCGGCCAGGTACCCGAAGCCATTGCGGTGGAGTGGAACTGCTGGCCCGGGGGTACTCCGAATCCGGACTTCATCGCGCAGCTTGAAGCCCATGTAGGTAAAGGGGTGCCCGTCATGTTTCTGTGCCGGTCCGGCGGCCGGTCGCACAGTGCTGCGATTGCAGCCGCTCAGGCCGGATACGGCGAGGCCTACAACGTATTGCAGGGCTTCGAAGGCGATAAGGGCCCGGAAGGCCACCGCAATACTCTTGGCGGCTGGCGTCTCGCTGGCCTGCCTTGGGTGCAGAGCTAGCCGGCGGACCAGTCGACCAATCCGGTGTGGGCGGTCAGCAGCACGGCCGCGCCAAAGACGATCCGATACCACGCGAACGGCGTGAAGTCGTGGGTTGCGATATAGCGAATCAGCCAGCGCACGCACAGGAACGCCGACGCAAACGCCATGATCGCACCAAGCCCGAACAGACCCAGATCGGCACTACCGAGCAGGGCGCGATGCTTGAACAGGTCATAGGCCCCGGCCGCGACCAATGTCGGCACCGCAAGGAAAAAAGAAAATTCCGTTGCTGCCCTGCGGGAGAGCCCGAACAGCATCCCTCCAATAATGGTCGCCCCCGAACGCGAAGTCCCGGGTATCAGGGCGAACGCCTGGGCGCACCCGACCTTCAATGCGTCCTTCCAGCCCATGTCATCCACGCTTTCGACGGCCGGCGCACGCGGGCGGCGCTCAACCCAAAGGATGACTATGCCGCCCACAATGAAAGCCAGCGCGACCGGGATCGGCTTGAACAGATAGGCTTTGATGAATTTTCCGAAGGTAAGTCCTAGTACTGCTGCAGGGATGAACGCAATCGCGAGATTGAGCGCGAACCGCTGCGCCACCGCGTCGCGAAAGATGCCCGAGAGGACCCCGTAGAACCGAGCACGGTACTCCCAGACAATGGCGAGCATCGCGCCGGTCTGGATCACGACGTTGAACACCTTGCCGCGCTCATCGTTGAATCCAAGCAGGTCCCCGGCGAGGATCAGGTGGCCGGTGCTGGACACGGGCAGGAATTCGGTTAGACCCTCCACGATCCCGAGGATCGCCGCGCAGAGCAGGTCGTGCGTGCTCACCGGTCCACGGCCCTCTCGGAGGGCGACTTGTTCATGGCAATCGAGTCGCGCGCCCGGTAGACGGAACTGGTCTCACCGCGCCCGAGCTCGCCGAGGATTGTGTAGTTGCTAATCGAACTCGGCGCGCTGGTCGACATATTCAGCCCCGGGCCGGCCGTGGCGCCTAGGCCTTGTGGTAGATCTCGCTGCCTTTCTTCACGAATTCGATCGCCTTTTCCTGCATTCCCTTCTTGAGAGCGGCTTCCTCCGAGACCTTGTGCTTGTCCGCGTAGTCGCGCACGTCCTGGGTGATCTTCATCGAGCAGAAATGCGGTCCGCACATGGAGCAGAAATGCGCCACCTTCGCGCTGTCCTTGGGCAGGGTCTCGTCGTGAAAATCCTTGGCGGTGTCCGGATCCAGGCCTAGGTTGAACTGGTCGGCCCAGCGGAATTCGAAGCGCGCCTTGGACACCGCGTTGTCGCGGATCTGCGCGCCTGGGTGCCCCTTGGCAAGGTCGGCTGCGTGGGCCGCGACCCGGTAGGCCATGATCCCGTCCTTCACGTCCTTCTTGTTCGGAAGGCCCAAGTGCTCCTTCGGCGTCACGTAGCAAAGCATTGCCGTGCCGTACCAGCCGATCTGGGCAGCGCCGATCGCGGAAGTGATGTGATCGTACCCGGGCGCGATGTCCGTCGTAAGCGGCCCGAGGGTGTAGAACGGCGCTTCCTTGCACCAGTCGAGTTGCAGGTCCATGTTCTCCTTGATGAGCTGCATCGGCACGTGCCCGGGCCCCTCGATCATCACCTGCACGTCGTGTTTCCACGCGACCTGGGTAAGCTCGCCGAGCGTCTTCAGCTCGCCGAGCTGAGCTTCGTCGTTGGCGTCGTAGATCGAACCCGGGCGCAGCCCGTCGCCGAGCGAGAAGGACACGTCGTATGCCTTCATGATCTCGCAGATGTCCTCGAAGTGCGTGTAGAGGAAGCTTTCCTGGTGGTGCGCGAGGCACCACTTGGCCATGATCGATCCACCTCGGGACACTATCCCCGTCATGCGGTTTGCCGTCAGCGGCACGTACTGCAGGAGCACTCCCGCGTGTATGGTGAAGTAGTCCACCCCCTGCTCGGCCTGTTCTATCAGAGTGTCGCGGAAGATCTCCCAGGTGAGATTTTCTGCGCGCCCGTCGACTTTCTCCAAGGCCTGGTAGATCGGCACGGTGCCGATCGGCACCGGGGAGTTGCGGATGATCCACTCGCGCGTTTCGTGGATGTGCTTGCCGGTGGACAGATCCATCACGGTGTCGCCGCCCCAGCGTATCGACCACGTCATTTTTTCGACTTCTTCCCCGATGGATGACCCCAGCGCCGAATTGCCGATGTTGGCGTTGATCTTGACCAGGAAATTGCGGCCGATGATCATCGGCTCGGATTCCGGGTGAGTGATGTTCGCCGGGATGATCGCCCGGCCGCGCGCCACTTCCGAACGCACGAATTCCGGCGTGATCTCTGCGGGGATCTCGGCGCCGAAGCGCTCGCCGCGATGCTGGCGCCCCATCAACGCCGCAAGTTTTTCGCCCTTCGGGCCGGTGTCTTTCAGGCTCTGGATGTATTCGGCACGGCGCAGATTCTCGCGGATCGCGATGAACTCCATCTCCGGCGTGATGATTCCGCGGCGGGCATAGTGCATCTGTGTGACGTTCTTGCCAGCCTTGGCTCGGCGCGGCTTGCGACCGAGGTTGAAGCGCAGTTCACCGAGCTTGGCGTCGTTCAACCTCTCGACTCCGAAGCGCGAGCTCGGGCCGGCGAGTTCCTCCACATCGGCCCGCTCCTCGATCCATCCTGCGCGCAGCGGCACGAGACCCGCGCGAATGTCAATCTTTGCGGCCGGGTCCGAATAAGGTCCAGAGGTGTCGTAAACCCATATCGGCGGATTCTTTTCCGCCCCGAAATCCGCCGGCGTGTCGCTCTGGGAAATTTCCCGCATCGGCACACGGATGTCCGCGCGCGAGCCCCTGACATAGATCTTTCTGGAATTGGGCAGTGACTTCACCGCCGCTTCGTCGACCTGGGCCGTCGCGGCAAGGAACTTCGGGTTGGCGCTCATACTCGCTCCTGTGGCTATTGATGGGGAGCGCGGACGCCCGACTGCATCGCGGGCGGCCAACGCTTCCCTGCGGCGGCATTACCCGCATCAGGTTCGAAGGGACTCTCTCACCCGGAGAGACATTCTCCAGGACCCCTACGCTGACTCGTTTCATTATAGGGGATGCGAACGCCTCTCCTTTAACCTCGATTTTTGCAAGGCAAAAAAGCGTTGACGGCCGTTGGGGGCTCAACTATATTACTGACCGGTCAGTAATATAGTTGCTTCGTGAAACCCATTCCCTCCGCAAACAGGCCGGAACCCCGCTGGGTCCGGCGCAAGGACGCCCGCCCCGACGAAATCGCCGCGGCCGCATTGACGCTGTTCGTCGAACGCGGCTACGCCAATACGCGCCTTGAGGACGTTGCCTCCCGAGCCGGGATCAGCAAGGGCACCCTCTATCTGTATTTCGCGAACAAGGAGGAGCTGTTCAAGGCAGTGGTGCGCGAAGGGCTGGCCTCGCCGATCGCCGAGGTGCGCGGAATGATCGAGCAGTATGACGGCCGTACATTCGACCTCCTGGCCATGGTCTTGCACGGATGGTGGCAACGCATTGGATCGACCCCGATTTCCGGCATTCCGAAGTTGATTCTCGCCGAGGCGCGCAATTTTCCCGAAATCGCAGAGTTCTACCTCGCGGAGGTCGTCCGTCCCGGCCAAGAGGCCATTACCCGGATCATCGAGCGTGGAATCGCGGCTGGGGAGTTCCGCCCGGTCGAGGCCGACCACATAGCCCACCTCGTATTTGCCCCTACGCTGCTGTTGGCGTGCTGGTGCAACTCGCTCGCCCCATTCGACCCGGACGGAATGAATCCCGTACGGGTCATCGACGAACACCTCGAAATGCTCCGTCGCGGCCTTGCGCCCGACCGGGCCTGACCCGCGCCGAGACCATCCATGCCTGCACTCCATTTTCCTTCCGGTCGCATTCTGCTGATCGGGTTGGTTCTCTCCCTCGTCGCAGTCGCGGGTATCGTAGGCATCGGCGCATTGCGCAACCGGGGCGCCGAAGCCAAGGCCGTGGCAGCGCCAAAGACAGCAGTGCTCGAATTCGTTCCTGAAGACCTGCATTCGGTCCGGCAGGGATCGCTCAAGCGCACGCTGCCTGTCACGGGGACGCTCATGGCCCTCACCGCGGCGACCCTCAAGGCGAAGGTTGCCGGAGAACTGGTCGAGGTCACCGTGCGCGAAGGCCAGTCCGTGCAGAAGGGACAGATGCTTGCGCGCATTGACCAGACGGAGGTGCAGGCCAAGGTTGCCGCACGGTCTGCCGACGCCGAGGCCGCGCGCGCGCAACTGCAACTCGCGGAAAAGAACCGCCTGACGCAGAAGGCGCTTCTCGACAAGAACTTCATTTCACAGAATGCATTCGACACCACGCAGTCCGGGTACGACGTTGCCGTCGCCCGCCTGCGGGCCGCCGAGGCCGATTTGCTTTCGGCGCGCAAGACCCTCGGAGACTCGACGCTGGTTACGCCATTTTCTGGCATCGTTTCGGAGCGGCACGTGCAGCCGGGCGAACGCGTTCCGCTGGACGCCAAGATCATATCGATCGTCGATCTGTCCGTGTTGACACTGGAAGCCGCGGTGCCCGCTTCCACTATCGCGCAGATCAAGGTCGGCCAGCCGGTCGCCTTGCGCGTCGACGGCTTTGGGGACCGCCTCTTCGGCGGACGCATCGATCGAATCAACCCCGCAACCGCGGCGGGCTCGCGTTCGATCAGCGTCTATGCCGTCATCGAGAACAAGGACACGCTGCTGCGGGGCGGCCTGTTTGCGCAGGGCGACCTGATTCTCGAGAAGATCGAGAATGCCGTGGTCGTCCCGGCCGCAGCGGTGCGCGAGGAAATCGGCCAGACCTTCGTCTACGCAATCGACGCGGGGATCCTGCGCAAGAAGCCGGTAAAAGTCGGGCCGTCGGACGCGAACGGAATGGTGCAGGTGCTTTCGGGGCTGGCTCCCGGGGATCTCGTGGTCAAGACCAATCTCGGCCAGATGCGCGATGGCTCCCCGGCGCAGGCCAGGTTGCGCGCAACGGCTGCGGCCGCCGAAAAGTAGCAGACCGCCATGTGGTTCACGCGGGTAAGCATCCAGAACCCGGTCTTCGCGACCATGATGATGGCCGCGCTCCTCGTGCTGGGCTTGTTTTCCTACAATCGCCTGCCGGTGGAGCAATTCCCGGACGTGAGCTTCCCGGTAGTGGTGGTGCAGACGGAGTATCCCGGCGCGTCGCCCGAAAACGTCGAGGAAGAAGTCACCCGCAAGGTCGAGGAGACGGTCAACACGATAAGCGGGATCAAGACCCTGTCCTCGCGCTCCTACGAAGGGCTCTCCGTGGTGATCATCGAGTTCGACCTCAGCGTGGAGCCGAAGATTGCGGCGCAGGACGTGCGCGAGAAGATCGCGGTTCTCAAGCCCGTGTTCCGCGACGAGATCAAGGAGCCGCGTGTCTCGCGCTTCAATCCCGACGACTTCCCGATCGTATCCGTGTCCGTGACCGCTCCGGGCAGGAGCCTGCGTGAACTCACCACTCTGGCCGACCAGGTGATCAAGAAGCGGCTCGAAAACGTCGGCGGCGTTGGCCAGGCCACCCTGGTGGGCGGAGTAAAGCGCGAAGTAAAGGTCTATCTCAGGCTCGAAGAGATGCAGGCGCAGAAGATCGGCGCGGACCAGGTCATCCGCGCGCTCCAGACCGAGAATCAGGAGCTTCCGGCCGGCGCCATCATCACCGCGGGTCAGGAAAGGGTCGTCCAGATCAAGGCACGCCTGGCCAATCCACGCGATTTCCAGAACCTGATTGTCGCCCGCCGCGGCGGCAAAGGGGTCACGCTCGGGCAGATCGCCGACGTCGAGGACGGCCAGCAGGAAGAGGAAAGCATTGCGCTCGTGAACGGCGAGCGTGCGATCTCGATTGACATCATCAAGTCGCAGGGGGAAAACACCATCGGCGTCGTGGACGGCGTCCGCCGTGTGGTTGGCGAACTCAAGGGCATGGTGCCTCCGGACGTCAAAGTGGGCATCGTGCGCGATGCGTCGGTCGGCATACGCAATTCGGTGGCCGACGTGAAAACGACCCTCATCGAAGGCGGAGTCCTTACCATCGGCATCGTGTTTCTCTTTCTGGCCTCCTGGCGCAGCACGGTCATCACCGGGTTGACGCTACCGATCGCGTTGATCGGCACGTTCCTGTTCATTTACGCCTTCGGTTTCACGCTCAATGTGCTCACCTTGATGGCCCTGTCCCTTTCAGTCGGCCTGTTGATCGACGATGCGATCGTGGTTCGCGAAAACATCGTCCGCCACGTAGCCATGGGCAAGAGCCACTCCGTGGCCGCCCTCGAAGGGACGCAGGAGATCGGCCTTGCCGTGCTTGCCACGACATTCTCGATCGTCGCGGTGTTCCTCCCGGTCGGGTTCATGGGCGGGATCATTGGGCGCTTTTTCCACCAGTTCGGCCTTACGGTCGTCGCGGCGGTGCTGATCTCCATGTTCGTGAGCTTCACGCTGGACCCGATGCTCTCCTCGATCTGGCATGACCCGCAGGCCGAGGGCAAGTTCAGCAGCGGCCCGATTGGCCGGCTGCTTGGGTGGTTCCACAGGCTGATGGAGACATTCTCTAAGCGGTACGAACGGCTGCTCGCATGGAGCCTCGAGCACAGGAAGTCCGTGCTGGCAATTGCCGTGGTTGCCTTTTTCGGCAGCTTCCCGCTCCTGAAGTTCGTGGGCACGGAGTTCGTGCCCGAACCGGATCTGTCCGAACTGCAGGTGCAGTTCACCACGCCGGTGGGCGCCTCCCTGGAACTCACTTCCCAAAAAGCCCGCCAGGTGGAAGAGGCGCTGCGCGAATTCCCGGAAGTCCGGTATACCTATGTCACGATCAACACGGGGTTCTCCCAGGGCAAGAACAACGCGAACATCTTTGTGCAACTCGTGCCGAGAAAGGAGCGCGGACGTTCGCAAGCGGCGCTCACCCAGCCGATGCGGGAGCGCCTCGGCCGCCTCGCCGGCATCGAACTGACCCAGATCGGCGCGTACAAATCCGTGTCCAGCGGAAAGCCTCTGCAGGTCTCCATCCTCGGCCAGGATCGGGACCTCCTGGACGGCCTGGCGCAGCAGGTGATGCAAACCATGCGCGAAGTGCCGGGCGCCGTGGATATCGATTCCTCCAACAAGGCAGCCAAGCCGCAGTTCACGGTGGATGTGAAGCGCGAACTGGCGAGCGACCTGGGGGTCGGCATCGGACAAGTCGCCGCGGCGCTGCGCCCGCTTCTGGCAGGCGAAGCGGTCGGAAACTGGCGCGGACCGGACGACCAGTATTACGACGTGCGGGTGCGCCTGGCGCGCGCGGACCGAGCGCGGCCGGAAGACATCGCCCGCGTTCCCCTATCGAGCAGCCAGGCTGACGCAAGCGGCGCGCCCAGGATGGTCACGGTCCGCGAGATTGCCACCATCGGCACCGGGAGCGGGGCGCAGCAGATCAACCGCAAGGAGCAGCTCCGCGAAGTGCTCGTTACAGCCAATGTCTTCGACCGCCCGGCGGGGGACGCCGCGCGGGAGGTCCGCGCCAAGCTCGACGCGATCCCCCTGCCGCCGGGCTACCGCTACACGATGGGGGGCTCCTCGAAAGACATCCAGGAGTCAATGAGCTTTGCAGGACAGGCGCTCGTGCTGGCCGTCGTCTTTATCTACCTGATCCTCGCCTCACAGTTCGCGAGCTTTCTGCAACCCGTGGCGATCATGATGTCCCTGCCGCTGTCCCTGATCGGCGTGATCCTCGCGTTGATGGTATTTCGCTCGACACTGAACATTTTCTCGATCATCGGGTTCATCATGCTCATGGGCCTGGTGACCAAGAACGCGATTCTTCTCGTGGATTTCGTCAACCAGGAGCGTAGGTCGGGTGCC